>NZ_JBJFHN010000043.1:0-16322 GCF_051893655.1 Porcipelethomonas sp.
AACTTGCCTGCTTTTGTCTGAACAAATGCCAGTAAGTCACTTATCCCGTCATCTTCCATACTGATCTGAATTTTTTATTTACCTATTGCATTAAATTTACACATTTCAGTACAGATTCCACAGCCTACGCATAGAGTTTTGTCTATTTGAGCCTTTCCATTTTTAATGGAAATTGCAGGGCAACCGATTTTAAGGCACATTTTACATGACTTACATTTATCTCTGTCCACACTAAGAGCCGGCTTGTGTTTTACATATTTAAGCAATGCGCACGGACGTCTTGAAATAATAACAGACGGTTCTTCCGCAGCAAGCTCTTCCAGTACTGTTTTTTCCGTTTCTTTCATATTGTAAGGATCTGTAACTCTTACTCTGTTTATACCCACAGCCTTGCAAAGTGCTTCAAGAGAAACCTTTGACGCCGGATCACCCTTTAAATTATAACCTGTTGTTGGATTCTGCTGATGTCCTGTCATACCGGTAATTGAATTATCAAGGATAATTACAGTTGAATTAGTTGCATTATATGCAATATTTATAAGACCTGTAATACCGCTGTGAATAAATGTTGAATCTCCGATAACCGCAACCGTTCTTTTTTCTCCCTCACTGCCATTTATTTTATTCATACCATGAAGAGCAGAAACGGAAGCACCCATACAAATTGTAGAATCCATTGAATTAAGCGGTGCAGCAGCTCCGAGAGTATAGCATCCGATATCTCCTGAAACTGTAATTTTATTTTTTGCCAGAGTGTAAAACAGTCCTCTGTGCGGACATCCGGCACACATAACCGGTGGTCTTACAGGAACATTCTCAGGAAACTCTGTGAATTCAGTTTTTTTGCCAAGAATTTTTTCAGCAATTATCGACTGTGAAAGCTCTCCTATAAATCCAAAAAGCTCTTTACCGATTACATTAACGCCAATCTTTTTACAGTGTGTTTCAATAACATCATCCAGTTCTTCTATTACATAAACTTTTTTAAATTTTGCAGCAAAATCTTTTATAATACGCTCCGGAAGAGGGTTTACAATTCCAAGCTTAAGATAAGAAACACTGTCTCCCAAAGCCTCTCTTGCATATTGATAAGCAATACCGCTTGTAATAACTCCAATTTCAGAATCGTTTATTTCAATCCTGTTAAGGTCAGATTTTTCAGTAAATTCAACAAGCTTTTTTGTTCTTTCTTCCACAAAAACATGTCTTCCTTTAGCAAATGCGGGCATCATAACATATTTCTGAGGATTTTTAACATAAGGCTTTACCGGAATATCAACTCTTTCAGCCAGATTCACAATACTCTGAGAATGTGAAACTCTTGTAGAAAGTCTTACAATAACCGGAGTATCAAACTGTTCGGAAAGTTCAAAGGCAGTTTTGGTAAAATCCTTGCATTCAGCCGAATCAGACGGTTCAAGCATCAGAACCTTTGAGGCAATTGCATGATGACGGCTGTCCTGCTCATTCTGAGACGAATGCATTCCCGGATCGTCTGCCACAGCAATAACCATACCTCCTGTAACACCAGTATAAGAAGCTGTATACAAAGGATCAGCAGCAACATTCAATCCAACATGCTTCATTCCGCAAAAACTTCTGGCACCTGCTATAGATGCACCCAATGCCGTTTCCATTGCAACCTTTTCATTAGGAGCCCATTCCGCATACATATCATCATATTTAGCACCATATTCGGTAATTTCCGTTGAAGGAGTTCCGGGATAGCTTGATATCAGACGACATCCTCCCTCATAAAGACCTCTTGCAAATGCCTCATTGCCAAGCATTAATTTGTTCATTCATCCAAATCCTTTCATCTGTAATTTTTATTTATCCAATGAGCAACTGAATCAGAATCATTTGTACCAATAACTTCATCAGCAGCTGCTTTAATTTCATCATGTGCATTTCCGACAGCAATTTTCCTGTCACTTGCCATGAACATCGGAATATCATTTAAATTATCTCCAAAACACGTAATCACATCATATCCACAGTATTCACGAAGAAATTTTATACCCTCAGATTTAGAAGCTTTCTTATCAAAAACCTCAAGAAACCATAATCCTTTATTATAAACGTCTCTGTAAAAGGCTATATTTATTTCCGGTAACTTTTCAAGCTCATTCTTTATTCCGGAAAGCTTTTCATATTCTCCCAGTATAGTAAAATAAACAATACTGCCGTCTGCTTTTTCAGTAAGGTCTTCACATTTAACAAACGGTTTATCATATTTATCTTGTCTTATAACAAAGAATTCATACATTTGTTTGTTTTCAAATCCGGAATACAAAGCATACAAGCTGTTATTTTCAATTTTATACATAAATGGCATTGCATTATGTCTTTTGAATATTTCAATTACTGCTGCAGCTGTTTTACAGTCTATAAATTCATTCTTTATGTATTTTTTGCCCGGTATATCATAAATACTGACTCCGTTCATAAGAATACAAGGTACATTTATATTTATTTTTTCAGTTATTTTAACTGCCGAAGAAGCAGTTCTGGCAGTTGCAAATGTAAATTCCACACCATCTGCAATGCACTTATTCAATATTTGTGCAGTATCATCAGATACCTGTCCGCTGCTGTCAAGAAGCGTACCATCAAGATCAGATATAAATAATTGTTTCATCAGCTGTTTCTCAGGTCAATTATTCTTTTTGCCTTACCCTGAAATCTTTCAAGGGACTTATGCTCTACAATAGATACCTTTGTATCAATTCCCAGAACAGTTTTAAGATTATGATGAATAGACTGTCTTAATGTTTCCAGTCCGGAATAATTTTCAAGAAGAGATCCGTCTGCAAGCTCAACCTTAACTTCAAGACGATCAGAAAAATTTTCTCTTGTAACAACAAGCTGATAATGAGGTGCTATCTGGTCAAAGCTCATCAGCACACTCTCAATCTGTGACGGAAAAACATTAACTCCTCTGATTTTCAGCATATCATCTGTTCTTCCCTTAATTTTATCCATTCTTGCAAAGGTTCTTCCGCATTCACACGGTTCATAATTTATTTTTGTAATATCCTTTGTACGATAACGCAGCATTGGTATTCCTTCCTTGGTAAGGGTTGTTACAACAAGTTCTCCCTGAGAGCCTTTAGGAAGTACCTGAAGCGTTGTCGGATCAATTATCTCTGCAAGAAAATGATCTTCGTTTATATGCATTCCGCATCTCATCCGGCATTCCCCTGATACACCAGGTCCCATAAGTTCACTCATTCCGTAATTGTCAGTAGCAAAAAGTCCCAGTGTTTTCTCGATCTGACCTCTCATCTCCTCTGTACAGCCTTCAGAGCCAAATAGTCCGAGTTTTAAATTCAGGTTATCAATAACTCCCATATCCTTTGCAGTTTCACCAATAAACTGTGCATAAGACGGTGTTGCAACAAGAGCTGTTGTCTGAAAATCCTGCATGAGCATAATCTGCTTTTCAGTATTTCCGCTGGATGTTGGTACAACAGTTGCACCTATCTTTTCCAATCCATAATGAAGTCCCAATGCTCCCGTAAACAAACCGTACCCAAAAGCTATCTGGACGATATCTTCATCAGTAGCACCGGCAGCCACACAAAGCCTTGCCATACAGTCGCTCCAGTTTTCCAGATCATTTTTAGTATAACCTACTACAGTAGGCTTTCCGGTAGTACCGCTTGAAGCATGGATTCTTACAATTTTCTTTAGGGGCTGTCCGAACAGGCCAAAAGGATAATTATCACGTATATCATCTTTTGTCGTATATGGTATGTACTGAATATCATCAAGACATTTGATTTTTTCCGGAGTTACTCCTGCACTTTCAAGTCTCCTGCAATAAAAAGGTATATTTTTTATACAATAATCCACAAGCCATTTAAGTCTTTCCAGCTGAATTTCCTCAATCTGCCTTCTCGACATTGTTTCTGCATCTTTTTGAAAAAACATTTTTTTCATCCTTTCCTGATAAACAGATGAAATATCATCCATTAAGAACTAATTATATCATTTTTTTTGACAAAAGTATATAGTTTTCTTATTTGTCTACATTTATTTGTGAAATTCCTTGCAATTTAAATACAGGAATTTGTGCAACATCAACAAATAAATTAAAAAGTTTTTAATCATAAAGAACATTGATAAAATTTTATTGATATAGTATAATATATATAGATTAATTTTTACTGAAAGGTTAGAATCATGAAATATATAAAAACCGATTTGCTTAATAAAATCATAACTGAAAATCCTGAAAAACTTGTAATGGATTCTGAAAGCAATTATTACAATCAGCTGGATAATTTATGTAATAATATTTCTCAGAAACGTGATACTCATCCGGTAATACTGATTTCCGGTCCGTCCGGTTCAGGAAAAACTTCCACTGCCAATGAGGTGTCCAGAATTCTGGCAAAGAATTATGAATGTGATTCCAAAGTAATTTCACTGGACAATTATTTCCGTTCAAACAATTCTCCTGACATGCCAAGAGATAAAAATGGAAATATTGATCTTGAATCTCCGTTCTGTACAGATTTAAAGCTTCTTCAGGAACATATAATGCTTCTGAAAAAGTGCGAAGAATTTATGATGCCGATATTTGATTTCAAAACCCAGACACGAAGCGGATATGTTCCTTTTAAACGTGAAGCCGATTCAATTGTAATCATGGAAGGTATCCATGCGCTGAATCCTATGGTAACCGGAGAAAACAATTTTGCCACATGCGTTTATATAAGTGTGCGTACGAGGCTGAAATCTTGTGAAAACAAAATTCTTCATCCCCGCCTGATACGTCTCATGAGACGGCTTTGCAGGGACAGTCTTTTCAGAGGAAGAGATCTTCAGTCAATTTTCAGTTATTTTGAAAGTGTTTCGGAAGGAGAAGAAAAATATATTCTTCCGTTCAAACATCGTGCTGATTTCCAGATTGATACATTTATGTCATACGAAGTTCCGGTATACAAAAGCTTTCTTTACAGCAAGCTTATTGAAGCAGAGCAAATTTTAAGCAGTAACAGCTATTATAATAATATTGTGGATTTCTTTAATCTATTACTTCCGGTAAGCGAAAAAAATGTTCCTGAAAGCTCCCTTATCCGGGAATTTATTGGTTAAAAATCCGTATATCTCTTTAAAAAATTCAATAAAAGAAAAGAGGAAGCTTCCTAAAAAGCTTCCTCTTAATATTTATACTAATCCCTTATCGTTCTGTTGAGTTGCCAGATAGTATTTTGTCAGTCAAGGCGCCCAACCGCAGGCAGGCTGTCGCCTGGCAAGGACGGGCAACGCAGAGTGACGAAATGATAGCGGTAAATTCTTCAACAGGTTGATATGGGATTAGTATTACTATTATCAGTTTAAATACATCTGTCTGCGCATTGCAACTAAATCAATTACGTTCAGAATGCCGTCTTCATTCATATCTCCGTTTGTCTGACCCTGTGCGTCAATTTTAGCAGATGAATCCTTTACAAGGTATCTTCCCAGTTTGACAATATCTGAAATATTAAACTTACCGTCCAGATTTACATCTCCCTTGACCTTTGAGATATCATCAGGAGTTTTTCCGTCAGGTTCAGTACCCCAGATAAGCTTATCTCCGTCATACATTGTCATGTACTGAGTCTCAATCATTGCATCTTCGCCGCCCTGAACAAGATCTTGATAAGAATAGTCGTTTGTAGGATCCCATACATTCTGAATAGTATCTGCAATACCTATTCTGAACTGCAGTTCAGAACGATGTTCAGACTGACCAGTAGGCATTACTACTCTTCCGTCACCAAAAGTAATCTTTACATAATATATATTGCCGTCATAATGAATCGGATCTGAAACAGTTGCAACACCTTCATCACCCGAATGCTGATCCGTACCTTTCTGTACCTTTACATCGTCTATAGAATAACCTGCATCAACCAGCTCTGAAATATCAAAATAATAATTGTATGACAGATCCTGGATTACTCTTGCAGGCCATGCCGAATGATTCATAGCATATGCCTTAATTTCAGTAAAGCTTCCAGAAGCCTGATTTATTGATGCTTTCATAAGGAATTCAGGTCGTGTAGGAGTCTCAACAGGAGGAAAATCTTCAAGCGGTTCGCCGCCATAATCATCAATCATAGCACAAAGTGCAGCTGTAAAGCCAGCATTATAGTCAATTGCGACCTCTGTATTCTGATATGATGAATTCGTATCAGTGAATGTTCCGTCCTGATTAGGACCACCCTCTAATGCACCATATAATGTATGTGCATATTCTGTTTCCCATTTATCGCTTGGAGTATCTGAACCAAGTTCATTCCAGTGATCATCATAAATACCGCTTGAAGTTCTGTGGTGAACATTTACAGGATTTTTATCTCCCATTCCAAGAACATAACTTAGTCCCAGATCATTGTCACCAAAAGCATAGTCCATCTGTGACTTTGCCCATGTATTATATTTGTCAACAAAATCTGCATCGTCCGCAAAAATTGTATCAGAAGCCACCATAGCAACAAATGCCGTGGTAGTTGCATGTCTTAATGAACCCCAGTTAAACAGCCATGCAAGTCCATCAGGAGTATATTGAACCTGTTTTCCGCCGTAACCTGTTGTCCAGTATTCAAGGTGATGTTTTACATGTTCCTTCCACTCAGACTTACCAGTGTTCATAGCATAAAGAAGTGCGGCTGCCTGTGAAGTATCATCCCAGCATACACCCCAGGTATATTTACGCTCTGTAGACTGATTTTCAGTTGGGAAGTATGGGATATAGTCACTTTCGCAAAGATCAAGATATTTCTGTTCACCCGTTGCCATATACATCCAGTTTGCAGCATAAAACAGTTCATCAATATAATCAGCAACACTGCCGGACTGCTTTGTATTATAATATTTTTGCTGAACGCCCTGATCATCATTGCTTCTTGTTGTATCAGCAAGTTCGAAAAGGCTCTTTGCATGTTCAAGGTAACTTTCTGCCAGTTCAGGATTTTCATCCTTGAATACAATATAACCGGCTGCCATTGCTGAAGCCATTTCAGCAACAGTTGTAGTACATGTAATTTCGTCATAAGGACGAGGATCTGTACCGCCTTTCAGAACATACTTCCTCATATAAACCTCAGCAGAACCCCACCATACATGGTCAAAAGCGTCATCACCGATGGTTCCGATAACCTTGTCTCCCAGATCACAGCCTGCAACAAAATCAAGTCCCCACTGGAGATTTTTCAGATACAAATCATAAAGACCCGCATTTTTTACTGCATCCTTGTACTGTATAAGTCCCCATGCAAGAATAGTTGCTGAATAAGCATTTGTAAGAGAAAATTTAAGATGATCACCCGCATCAAACCAACCGCCAGGTACAACATCATTTACCATAGAATCGTCACGCCATGAGACTTCATTCCATTCAGGAAGTTCACCTGCCTGCTGAACCTCATAGAAAAACATTGATTTCTGCAATGCCTCTGCATAATTATAGCTGCTTTCCTCTGCCGATACTGATGTTAAAGTATTACTCAATGCAGGCACCGATGACGCAAAGGTAGAAAATGAAATAACAGCTGAAATAGCTGCAGCAAGTATTTTTTTCATTACAATCTCCATTCTGCCGCAATATAACGCACTCAATAAATCACTTACGGCTATATGATTATATTGATTTTACATATTGAAGAATGTCAATGAAATTATCATTGACATTCTTCATTAAAATATTTTAATTTGTAGGTTTCCCCAGTTCACTTTCTGTAAATACACCTAAAATAACACTTGTAATCATACTGCTGTCTGTCAAATCAATCTGACCGTCAACATTACAGTCGGCATTTGCTTTTTCAACTGCATTGATATCATATTCAATATTGCTCAGGATATATTTATTAAGTATAACAACATCAGTAGATGTAATCTGATTATCACTGTTTATATCGCCATATTTTGTCGGCAAAACAGGATTTTCTTCTGATGTATCCTCAGTAGCCTCACTGGTAATTTCAGTTTCCGGCGGTGTAGTTGTTTCTGAAACTGTAGTTTCTGAAACAGTAGTTTCTGAAGTAGTTGTTTCTGAAACCACTGTAGTAATTACTTCAGTAGTTGTTGTTTCAACCGGCTGTGTTGTAACTGCTGTAGTTTCCTGCTGCTGAGTATTATACCATTTTCCGAACACATAAGATTCATCAATTTCATCTGCATTTTTTATAATGGTATCAAGCTCTGATGCGTCACCACCGTAAAGATTAACAAGCCCTGCACATGCAAGTGCAAAACAAGCATTATAGTCAAGGGCAGGTTCTGTAGACTCATATGATTCCCAGTAATCTGTATATGTACAGTTACTGTCTGTTGGTCCGCCGACCAAAGAACCATAAAGTACATGTGTCATACCTGTTTTATTCGGATTTGCAGCTCTGTGGTGAATCTGCTGCGGCCATGTATTGCCATATCCTATAAGGAAGCTTGTTGATTTCTGATTGTTTCCAAGCAGATAATCTGTCTGATACTTTGCACCCAATGCATAAGTTGATGTAGCATCACCCTTTGCGAGTCCGAGAGCTACCATCTGTAATGCACAGTTATAACGTGAAGCACCCCAACCCGAAGCGTTATAGCTGTTTGTAGGAACACCACCCTTATTATTCAGTTCAAACTGCATTTCACTTGCAAATGCCTGATCACCTGTTACATAATACATGAGAGTTGCATAGCCAGACCATACTTTGTCCCAACAATAAAGATGATAATCATAGTACTGACCGTTATAGCAACCGTTAGCTGTAGGTTTATATGTCGGAAGTGAAGCCTCACCATTTATATAAAGCCATAACTGAGCCAAAGCCAAGTCATCAATATATGTATCAGTTGTTGTATACATATTGTCATTAGTATCCTTCATACCTGTATGATTTGAAGCAAAATCATATAATGCTTTTGCATATTTCAGACACTTTGCAGAATACTCCGGATCCACATTTTTTAATGCATATGCTGATCCAGCCAAAGCAGAAGCCATTGTAGCAGTTGTTACAGAATTGTTATCGGAAGCTGTAAGCCAGTATGTAGGGCGATCATAAGTCTGCTTTTCCGGTTCTTCCCATGTAACATTATGATCTGTCTGATTAGAAACAGTTGCACATACGGCATATACATTTCCCGAATTATCAAGGAATGTGGTTTTCATTAAATAGTCGCATGTTTCCTTGAGAATATCAAAAAGATGATCCTTACAATTTGCCTTTTCATAAGCTCCCGGATTCATATAATATGACATTGCAAGCGATGATGCTGCAAAGCCCATTGTCAGATTAAATTTAACATGATCTCCGGCATCATGATAACCGCCGCTTACATCAACAGTATTGCTTCCGCCGTTAGCCGCCTTAATAAGTGCTTTTTCACTGCTTCCAAGTCCGTTTGCACTGTCCAGCGATGCCTCAGCGTCATAAGTATGACAGTTTCCTCTCCATGTCAGGCAGTTATCATCTACCTCTGTGCCGCACTGGTTTGCATCAAAGAAATAAAGTGACATTGCCAATGCTTCTGCATAATTTTCACCGTCTGCCGCAGTAACTGTTGAATAATTTACAGTATTTACAGCAGTGCAGGACAGCAAAGTTGCTGCACTTACTGATGCTGCAAGAATTCTTTTCCAGCGTGAAATTTTCTTCATTTATTTATACCTCCTGATTATAAAATAAAACTAATTTATCATATTTAATATTTTATCACATTGCAACGATTAACTTCAATAATTTTTTTAGAATTTTATAAATTTTCCACAAAATGCACAAAAAGGAGTATTAAAATTAGTACATATTATTCAGTTGTTTCTTTCCGGCAGAATTTAATTTGCCGTTTGACAGCCAGAATAAATAGTGCTAAAATGTAAAAAATCATTCTTTTATAACGGAGCTGATTTTAATGACATTACAACAGTTAAAATATGTTATAACAATTGTACAATGCGGTTCAATAACAATGGCTGCACAAAAGCTTTTTATAACCCAGCCCAGTCTTTCAAAAGCAGTATCGGATCTTGAAAAGGAAATGGGCATAACAATATTCTGCCGCAGCAACAGAGGAGTTGTTTTATCTGATGACGGTGCAAAATTTCTCTCCTATGCAAAGCAAGTCGTTGAACAGGCAGAACTCCTTGAACATACGTATAAGCATTCTGCACCGGTAAAAAGAGTTTTCGCCGTATCTTCACAGCACTATGCATTTGCAGTTAACGCTTTTGTAGCACTTGTAAAGGAATACAACGAAGACAAATATGAATTTTCATTTCGTGAGCTTCGCACCAATGATATTATTGAAGATGTGCGTACTATGCGCAGCGAGCTCGGAATAATTTTTTTAAGCAATTTCAACCGTGAAGTAATTCAGAGGATTCTGCATAATAATGACCTGGAGTTTATAGAGCAGTTTACTGCCAGACCTCATGTATTTGTAAGCAGAAGCAATCCATTGGCAGGAAAATCATCTGTAACACGCAGTGATCTTCTGAAATTCCCACGTTTGTCCTATGATCAGGGAATAAACAATTCATTTTATTTTTCAGAAGAACTTCACAGCACTGATGAAAGTCCAAAAAGCATAGTGGTTTCAGATCGTGCAACGCTGTTCAATCTGCTTATAGGGCTCAATGGATACACCATTTCCTCCGGTATTTTAAGCAGTGATTTAAACGGTACAGACATCGTTTCCATTCCTCTGGAAAGCAATGAAATAATGGAAATCGGATATATCAAAACCGATCAGCGTCCATTAAGCAGTATAGCCCGTCGTTATCTGGAGCATCTGAGAAGGTATATTGAAAACTATCCTAAAGATTAAAAATATTTTACAGAACGCAGAAAAAATTTTTTATTAAATGTACTGTTTTGGAAGAGGGGACGCTTTGCAAGTGAAAGCGTCCCCAGATTTACTTGAAAAAATTTTTTTCTGCAAAGATATTTATATATCAATCCATTTTTTTCAGAAGTTTTTCAACGTCAGAATTATGTCCTAATACTACTATATGATCATTGTCATTAAAAATATACTCAGCAGACGGAAGTCCCTTAATAACATCATTATTTTTAATTGCCAGTATATTTATATGATATTTTTTTCTTGCGTCAACCTTAAGTATGCTTTTGCCGATCCAGCTGTCAAGCACAGGTATTTCATAAATAGCAGTATCCTTGGAAAGCTCAATAAAGTCAAAAATATTATCAGCGCTATATCTGACTGCAAGCTTATAAGCACTGTCACGTTCCGGAAATGTAACCTCATCTGCCCCGTTTCTCAGCAGAAATTTTGCATGAATTTCAGTATTTGCCTTGCTTATTACTTTTTTGGCTCCCATTTCATGAAGAAGATTTGTTATCTCAAGGCTGCTTTGAAAACATTGTCCTATGCACACAAAGCACACATCAAAATTATTTACGCCAAGATTTTTCAGCATTTCAGTTTTTGTACAGTCCCCTATCTGGGCACTTGTGGCATAAGGCATTGCCTCCTGAACTTTTGCCTCGTCAATATCCACTGCCATTACATCGTCACCCAGCTCGTAAAATTTACGAATAAGATGCATTCCAAATCTTCCAAGACCTATAATTAAAACTGATTTCATTTTATTCTCCGTTCCGCCGTCCCTGAACACCAGACGGCATATATATGATTAAATTCTATCCGATATTTATTTTTTCTACAGGATTCAAAAATGCAGAAGAAGATTTCTGCTCTGTAAACAGCAAAGCAAACGAAAGACTTCCAACCCTTCCGCAGAACATCATAAAAACAATTACCAGCTGTGAAAACACATTAAGTTCTCTTGTAATGCCTGTAGAAAGTCCGACAGTATTAATGGCTGAAAAAACTTCCAGAAGCACATCTGTAAGATCCAGATTTTTCTGACAGATGCATATTGCCAGTCCGCAGGTCAGAATCAGTGTCAGATTAATTACAACTACCGATGTTGCCCGTTTTAAGACATCCTGCTCCAGTCTCCTTTTCATTATGTTGATATTCGGACGGTTTCTGAGGCTTGACCATGCTGAAAGAAGCAGTACAATAATTGTTGTTGTCTTTGCACCGCCGGCTGTCGAACCGGAGTTTCCTCCGATAAACATATATATCATTGTAAGGAATTTACTTCCCGGAGTCATCCGGGCAAGATCCACGGTATTAAATCCGGCTGTTCTGGGAGTTACTGACATAAAAAAGGATGCATTAATTTTT
The DNA here is from genome assembly GCF_051893655.1 of Porcipelethomonas sp. Taxonomy (NCBI): domain Bacteria; kingdom Bacillati; phylum Bacillota; class Clostridia; order Eubacteriales; family Oscillospiraceae; genus Porcipelethomonas; species Porcipelethomonas sp. The sequence goes on from NZ_JBJFHN010000043.1 coordinate 12,211, forward strand.
TGAAGCAGGCTCAAGCCTTCAAGCTCATTATGATATTCCAGTGCAAAAAATATGGCAGCTCCGCCGAAAACCAGTACAAACGTCGATATCAGCACAAGCTTTGTATGAAGTTTGAATTTACTGAATCGGAATTTATTGGCTGTCAGATCGTCCCACACAAAAAAACCGATACCGCCTATAAGAATAAGCAGTATAACCGTTATATTTACCAGATAATCATCACGGAACATAGTAAGAGATGAATATTCACTGTATCTGCCCATAAGGTCAAAACCTGCATTGCAAAATGCTGAAACAGATGTGAAAATACTGTTATATATTCCAATGCCTATTCCCATTTTAGGTATGAATCTGAGTGAAAGGAGAAAAGCACCAGTAAGCTCTATGAAAAATGTACCGAGAATAATTTTTTTAGTAAGTCTTACAATTCCTCCTATATACATCGTATTAACGCTTTCCTGAAGAAGGCTTCTTTCCTTTAAACCAATCTTACGGTTGAAAATCACTGAAAATCCTGTAAGAATCGTCAGAAAACCAAGACCGCCAATCTGAATCATGCAAAGAATAACTATCTGACCGAACAGCGTCCAGTTCTGATATGTGTCCACAGTTACCAGTCCTGTAACACACGAAGCCGAAGTTGCTGTAAACAAAGCATCTGTAAATCCAGCTGAACCAGTATTGCGGCTGGACACCGGAAGCATCAGCAGAATTGTTCCAGCGGCAATCAGAATAGAAAACCCAATAGCTACTATTTTCGGATATGTAAGATTCTTTTTTAAATTAAGTTTCATAAATAAAACTCCATTCCGGACATGTTGACAAAACCGCCCTTACGCAATCATCATATTGCTAAACTCCTAATATTATACATTATTTTATCAAAGGTGTCAATTTGTTTTACGCCCTGTGAGAAAAGTTTGAATATATTTTTTTATAAAAATTATAGTTTTTTGCCTGAATTTGTGATATAATCAATATAAGCTTATGTCTTTAAAAGAACAGAAAGGATCTGATAAATTTGCTTATTGACTGTCACACACATTCACGGAATTCATTTGACGCTGACAATGATACTGTCAGGGAACGCTGTGAACGAGCCATTGAACTCGGCCTGGACGCAATGGCGGTTACCGATCACTGCGAAGTAAACAGGTATTATGAAAAAGAACACTATCATATAACTGAAGAAAAAAAATATAATGACTATGGCTTTAAAAACGCCTTCGAGTCGTCAATGAATGAAATTGAACAGGCAAAGGAAGAATATTCAGGCAGACTTAATCTCATCTGCGGAACAGAACTGGGACAGGCAACATCAGATACAGCAGTTTCAGATATGATCCTTTCCGATAAAAGACTTGATTATGTAATTGCGTCAATGCATGAACTTCCGGGACATGATGATTTTGCTTTTCTTGATTATTCAAAGGAAAATGTTCCGAAGCTTATGGAAAAAAATTTCAATGAGATCCTGAAGCTTTGCCAGTGGAATAAATTTGATATTCTGGGACATCTGACATATGCATTAAGATATATTCAGGGAGAACAGAAAATAAATGTGGACATGTCCCCTTACATGGATATTATAGCAGAAATTTTCAGAACAATAATCAAAAACGGCAAAGGAATTGAAATCAATACATCCGGACTCAGACAGGCATACGGAAAAACCTTTCCGTCATATGAATACATAAAGCTTTACAGAGATCTCGGAGGAGAAATTATTACTCTGGGCTCAGACTGTCACCGTACTGCCGATCTTGCAAAAGGTATTTCCGAGGGAATAGAACTTGCAAAAAGTGCCGGATTTGAAAAAATTGCATATTACAAAAAACATGAACCTCATTTTCTTACAATTTAAAGGGAGGAAAAATTATGAACGATTTAGTAAAACTTCTTAAAAGAAACGCCAGATTTTCCAATGAACAGCTTGCCGCTATGCTGGATACAACCCCGGAGGACATTGAAAAACAAATCGACCAGCTTGAAAAAGATGGAATTATAAAAGGATACAGCGCAATTGTTGATGAAAACCGTGCGGACAAAAGCACTGTTATTGCCACTATTGAGCTTAAAGTTACTCCAAAACGTGACTGCGGCTTTGATGAGCTTGCAAAAACAGTCATGATGTATGATGAAGTAGACAGCGTTTCACTTATGTCAGGTTCATACGATTTGTCAGTTACTGTTACCGGAAATGATTACAAAACCATAGCCTTATTTGTTGCGCAGAAACTTTCTACAATTGAGGGAGTTTTATCTACTACTACACACTTTGTCCTGAAAACATATAAGGAAAAAGGTATATTTATTCAGGAAGAAGATATTGATGAAAGGGGTTTTATTGCTCCGTGATGAATTATGATTCTGTGCTTTCTGATAAAATAAAGGATATAAAGCCTTCGGGCATAAGAAAGTTTTTTGATCTTGCAGCATCTGTGGAAGACGTTATAAGTCTGGGCGTAGGTGAACCGGACTTCCAGACCCCATGGGCAATCAGAAAAGCTGCTATAAACACTCTTGAAAAAAAAAGAATTATCTATACTGCCAATTCCGGACTTGCAGATCTTCGCCGTGAAATAGCTGAATACACGCAAAAAAAGATAAATGTAAAGTATGATCCGGAACATGAAATAATTGTAACTGTAGGCGGCTCTGAAGCAATTGATATTTCCATAAGGGCACTTATAAATCCCGGAGATGAGGTCCTGATAGTTGAACCCTGCTTCGTATGCTATGCTCCTATAGTAACTCTGACAGGCGGCATTCCTGTAACAGTTGAAACCCGTCTTGAGGATAACTTCAAGCTTACTGCCAAAGCACTCAGAGAAAAAATAACTGACAAGACAAAGCTTCTTATCCTCCCCTTTCCAAATAATCCTACAGGTGCTGTAATGACAAAGGAAGACCTTGAACCTATAGTAGAAGTTTTAAGGGATACAAATATAATGGTTCTTTCAGATGAAATATATTCCGAGCTTACTTACGGCAGAAAGCATTTTTCCATTACACAGCTTGAGGGAATGCAGGAAAGAACTATTCTGATTAATGGTTTTTCAAAGGCATTTGCAATGACTGGATGGCGTCTTGGATATCTTGCTGCACCTGCACCAATAGTAAAGCAAATTCTTAAAATCCATCAGTACGCTATTATGAGCTCCCCTACAGTCAGCCAGTATGCAGCAATAGAAGCCCTGAGCAGCTGCGAACAGGAAGTTAAAAAAATGGTTGCAGAATATAACGTCCGCCGCAGACTGCTCGTTGACAGCTTTAATAAAATGGGACTTGAATGCTTTAATCCGGAAGGGGCTTTCTATGTTTTCCCTTGCATCAAAAGTACCGGACTTAAAAGTGAGGAATTCTGCGAAGAACTCCTGAAAGAACAGAAAGTGGCTGTAGTTCCGGGCAATGCTTTCGGTCAGAGCGGAGAAGGCTTCATACGGGTATCTTATGCATACTCACTTAAACATCTCATGGAAGCTCTCAAAAGAATTGAAAATTTTATCAGGGACAAAAATAAAAAATCATGAACAGTATTAAAGTAAAAGCATCAGCTAAAATTAATCTTACTCTTGATGTAACCGGAAAAACTGACAACGGATATCATCTTATAGAAAGCATTTTTCAAAGTATCGGCATTTACGATTATTTAACTATTTCCAAAACGGAATACGGAATAATTTTAAGCTGTGATACCCCTGGTATTCCATGTGATTCCAGCAATATCGCATACAAGGCTGCAAAACTTTTCCTTGACGAAACCGGAATAGATTCCGGAGTTAAGATAGATATTGAAAAGCATATACCATCTCAGGCAGGTCTTGGAGGAGGAAGCTCTGACGGTGCAGGCGTATTGTTTTCAATGAATCGCCTTTTCGGTACTGGAATGTCTGTTTCAGACCTTGCTGAAATCGGAAAAAAAGTAAGTGCGGATACAACCTTTTTCCTGTATGGAGGAACTGCTTTTGTTCAGGGAACAGGTGAAATAATAAATTCAATAAGATATATCCCACCTGTCAATATTGTAGTTGCAAAGGGACAATCGGGCATTTCTACCCCTCAGGCATATAAGCTTATTGACAGTCTGGAAAATCCGGCAAAAATAAAAA
>NZ_JBJFHN010000044.1:0-3564 GCF_051893655.1 Porcipelethomonas sp.
GGCATTGGCATTTTCAGTCAGGAGATAAACAAATCCGGCTGCAATTCTTTTATGTGCATCTACCGGAACATCCATTTTACCGGCAAGCTCCTCAGCCTTTTTAAATGAAAGACCTATGCAATCAGAGCAAAGACAATACGGATTGCTTTTTATAAGCTCTATTGCCTGATGCCCCCACTGCTGATATGCTCTCATTGCAACACTTGCTTTAAGTCCATATTTTGAAAGATATATCATGAGATGCCTGAGATTAAAAATCTTCTGCACTTCTTCAGCAATACTTTCACATTTTTTCGGAGAAATTCCCTTTATTTCCATAAGCCTTGAAGGCTCTTTTTCCATGATTTCAAGAGTCTTTTCTCCGAAAACGTCCACTATTCTCTTTGCAAGTGCCGGACCTATCCCCTTAATTGCTCCGGAAGAAAGATATTTACATATATTAACAGAGGTACTGGGCAGCTTTCTCTCGCAGTATTCCACCTGAAACTGCACTCCGAATTTTGCATGAGTAACATACCTGCCCTCCATTAAAAGAACCTCTCCGGCTTCAACATCACCAAGCTCTCCCACAGCTGTCACAAGCTCTCCGCCCGTGTCGATATCCAAAACCGTATAACCGTTATTTTCATTTCGATATATTATATTTTCTACAGTACCCTCAATTTTTAGTGTATCCTGATCCATTTGGCGTCCCCTTCTTAAAGCGTAAAATGTTACACTTTTTTATTATACTATTTTTCGACAGAAAAATCAATTATTTTAATGCCATTTTCCGCTGTTCCAGAATAATATTTCCCAGCTCTTCAAATGAAGTAAAAAATAAATAATCATATCTTCTGCAATAACTTCTGCAAATTTCTGCCTGTTCATTGTTTAATCCGCCGTCGACAAGTATAACGCTTCCTATCAGTTCCTCATCAGTCCACATTATTTTATTTATAATCCTGTTAATACATTTTTCCGTATCCTCTATGCCATCAAGTACAACAACAGTTATAAATCCCTTTTCCGGAATTCTCTCCGAAGCAGTAATTTTCAGAGCTGAGGCAACTATCATAACCATAAGCATTGCTGAAAATGAAAATACAATGATTAAAATACTATCCATATTAACACTCCTTTTTTAACATATTTATTATATTTTATGCATATTTAACGAAAATGTTAATTAACATATTGACCTGTACGCTGCTGTGTGATATTATAAGAAACGGGAGGATATTTATGGGACCCTATAAGTACAGAGTATTGAAAATCGAGGGAGATTACGCAACTCTTCTTCGGACGGATACAGATTCAGATGATACAATGTTCATCGCAATGGCTCTGCTTCCGGAAGGTACGGATATCGGCACCGAACTTATATGGAAAAATTTCGAGTATAGTATTTTATAACGTCATATATATTACTATAATTTATTTCGGATTTTGTTTCCAAATAAGGGAAAAATCATAAAACTTCTTGACAAAAAGAGGTTTTAATGATATTATGTAAGTATATTTTTTAAAATGGAGGAATAATTATGAAGAAAACTCTTGCAAAAGTAATGGCTACAGCCGGTGCTCTTTCATTATTAGCATCTGCTATTCCATTTACAGGTGTAAGCGCTGAAGAAACAGACGCTTTTAAGTATGAAGTTAAGGAAAATGGTGTTGTAATTACTGAATGGAAGGATCTTACAGCTACAGAAGTAACAATTCCGCCTACGGTAACAGTTGGCGACAATGACCTGGATGTAATCGGTATTGCTGATTATGCTTTCGGTCTTTGTGAAGATCTCGCAGTTGTAAACGTTCCTGATTCACTTCAGCTTGCTGAAATGGGAAATACAGCTTTCCTGACTTCTTCTATGGTTATGAATTTCTTTGACAGTGAACTTTCTGATGCAGCTACAACTGATGATATCATCAGATATGTTGCTGAAAAGGCTGGCTACAAGGGTACAGGTGCAAACGGAGCTATTACAGATGCAGATATTGCTAATTTAAGTGTAAAGCTTATGAATCACCTGAACAAGGTTGATATTTCTGCTGCTAACACAGTTCAGGGCAAGCTCATGATTTTAATCATGAACATTGATGACATGGGATTCTCACAGGCTAACATTGACAAGTTCAATTTATATGTTACAGCTATTCCTTACGGTGATTTAACACTTAAGGGTAATGCTGGTACAGAAATTGAAACATATGCTAAGGGCAAGTTCATCAATTTCGTTTCTGGCAACTACGTTCTTGGTGATGCAAACGGTGACGGCAAGTTCGACATCCGTGATGCTGCATGGGTTGCAAGAAATCTTGCAAGCGGTGTAGAGATCACAGTTGAAACAAATCCGGCTGCTGACTTTAATCAGGACGGAAAGGTTAACGTTCGTGACGCAGCTGCAATGGCAAGAGATCTTGCTACTAAGAAGGACTAATTTAAATTAAAGTTTATACTTTACATAAAAAAGCAGGTTTAAATACCTGCTTTTTTTATTATATAAAAAATGAATACTGTCATAAGACATTCAGCAAAGAACAGGCTGTATCTGTTTTCCTGCCAAAGCAGCCTTTATAGTTTCCTCAAGCCTTGAAAAATCGCATATTGCCGAAGTAGGCTTATTAGCATAGTCATCCTGATAAATAGGAACAAAATAATAATTTTTCATATTCATAAGATAACCGATATTCTTCATTGAGCCTGCAAGAGAATCATTCGAAGCCAGAGCAATAACTGCTGGTCTGGCATTTCTGATATGTGACTTTACTGCCATGGTTACTGGTGTATCAGTGATGATAAAACGGAAACCGATGATATTATTATAAACGTTCCCACTTGTCGAATAGAAACAAAATATATATATGGAAATATTAACAGCAAATTAGCAAATTCTATTACTCAAATGAGATTATCCTCTAATATGTCCAAGAAAGATTTAGCTTTAAAATCAGGAATAAGCATTTCTACTTTATCCCGGTATGAAAATGGAAGATACGATATAAATAATATTAATACTGATATCTTACAAAATTTAGCAATAACATGTGGAAAAGATAAATTGTTTTTATTTACTCCATATCTAAAATTTAAATTATATAAAAACGAGATTCTAAATGCTTATATTAATGAATTTAATATTTCTAAATATCAGCTTTCTAAATATTTAGATTTATCATATACATTAGTTAAATCATGGTTTAACAAAAAAAATCGCAGTCCGTCATATGATATATGGCAAACTGCTTTTAAAAAATTTAGTTTAAAGTGGATTGAGCAAAATATTAATTGACTCTATTACTGCTTCAGAATATATTTCATCAAATTCTTTTGATGTATGTATTATTATATTTCTTGGTATATTGTTTTTTATTTTTTTATCTCTATTTTTTATTGATATTATTTTTACTGTATCTTCCATGAAGTCTCCTTGGTATTTTTTTATTTATATTATAATATGCACTATTTAGCTTTGATATGTTTAAATATTTAATCCTTTCCACCTATAAACTGATTGTACAGTTTTTCTTTCCATGACTGCCTTGAATTGATTTCAGCTATACGCTTTTCTATGCGGTCGACCT
>NZ_JBJFHN010000045.1:0-16198 GCF_051893655.1 Porcipelethomonas sp.
TGCAGAAAAACTTAAAATGATAAAAAATATGCCCCTTGAGGGGCAGCTGGAATTGAAATGAAAAAACCGAACATGAATTTATGTGATTCATGTTCGGGTTTTTATATAATGAGCGTTTATTTGATAGGTGTGAGGTAATTATCGTTTTTTACACTTACCTGTTTGCAGTATATACATTCAATGCGCGTTTTGTCTTCAGCAAAAGTTATATCTTTTCCACAATATGGGCAATTAGCTTCTTGTAAAGCCCCTTTTACATTATCCTTACCTGATTTTATTAATGCTAATCCAACGCCAATTTCAATAATCCCAATTATTATGCCAAATATACCAAATAAGAACATTGTTATTATACTGATAATTAATACAAAAATTCCTATAAATAAATTATAAGCTCCAACACCTTTTTTAGCAGGCAAACTATGAATCTCTGTTTTTTTAAAATTGCTATCATTTGATAACTTATACCCACAATGCGGACAACTGTTTGTTGTATCAGATATTTCCTTTTCACATTCAGGACATTTAATTAGTGCCATATATTTTTCCTCCATATCATAAAATATATTTATATTTTAAATTATTATTTATAATTTGTCAATTCGTGGAATAAAATGTAACCATCTGTTAATAATATTTTATTTATTTTACAAATATGTAAATGGAAATTTATGTATAATAGCGAAGAAAGCAGAGGTTAATCCTCTGCTTTTTCAATGTCATTATCAATTAACTGGTTAATATAGGCATTCAGACTTAAGCCTTTACGTTCTGCACGCTGCTTAATCTCGGCTTTCTTGCCTTTGGTAATGCGGACAATTAATTGTTCATAGTGTTCAGCATTGTATTGATTGATATACTCTTTTTGATTAAATTTTTCCATACTTTCAGCCTTTCCTGTTGCGTTTCAGAAGAATTACAATGACTGCAATTGAAAGAATTACGCTTGCGCAGTCTAAAATAATGCTAATAGTATTAAGCATAAATCTTGACAAATGGCTTTGTTTGTGATATTTTTATATAAGGGAGGAGGTTTTCCTCCCTTATCCTAATCAGACTGACTTTTGACTATATCAATTATCAGTTTGATTATTTGTAGAATAGCTTGAATGGTCAGTAGCTTTTGCAGTGCATCTGATTTATTCGAGCTTTTCTTTTTGCCTTTCGGCTTTTTCTTAGCCATTGTCCTTACCTCCTTTCCATGATTTAATTATATCACATATGCTATCATATGTCAATACCTTTTTTTGAAATTTTTCTATAAATTTTGCACAATTTTTCAGCTGATGTTTTGTGCATAGAAACAAAATCAATTTATTAATATTGACTTTTTGTACTGACATAAATATAATGTAGTTAATGTCGGTACAGAAAGTAAGGTGATAGATTGAGCTCAAAAATGGGCAGACCAAAATCAAATAATCCTAAAGATGTCAGGCTTCAAATAAGAGCTGATAGAGAAACAATAAAAAAGCTTGATTATTGTGCTGAAAAAAACCATTCTTCAAGAAGTGAGGTTGTAAGGCAGGGAATTGATTTAGTTTATGCCAAAATAAAAAAATAGAGCAAACGGGCGAAGTTTAGCCGACCAAACCCGAATGCTCTATAAACAATCGACAGGGAAACCCTATCTGTATCCCATTATATCACAGATAGGCTTCCTTGTCAAACAGAAAGGAAGTTTAAATATATGAAAAAAGTAATGGATGCAATGCTTTCAGGTTACCTGAACGACCAGTTTGAGGAGATTATGCCGAAATATAGCATAACTAAAACTGAAAACGAATTTAACGAGCTCTGGGAGAGTATGATCAAAGACTTGCCGGACGAGGTAAGCAAAAAATATTCAGACCTCAGAGTTGATTCCGACTACGAAAACGTCAAAAGAGAATTTACCAATGCGTTCCGTCTTGGATTTATCCTTTGTGCGGAGGTGTTTTTAGGTGAATAATCTGATTCAGCTGAACTACAACGGCAGTGAGATCCGCACAATTGACGATAATGGACAGATCTGGTGGGTACTGAAAGATGTGTGCAATGTCTTAGGTATTTCACATATTAAAGATACCGTAAAACGGCTTGATGAAGATGAGGTCGGTCAGACCGAGGTCGTCGACAGCCTTGGAAGAAAGCAAAAATCCTATGTGGTCAACGAAAGCGGTATATATTCCGTCATTCTCCGCAGCGACAAGCCGGAGGCAAAGCCTTTCCGCAGATGGATAACTCATGAGGTTCTTCCTGAAATCCGCAGAACGGGCAGTTACAGCCTGACTAGTTCACAGAAGAAAAACAAAACATGGTACGGTGTTCCGGTTCTTACTGTTGCTGATATTGCACAGTATCTTGGAACGAGCAGAGATGCAGCACGCAAAAAGATAATTGCTAATTTAAGAAACGGTCTTGATTATTTTGTACTGAGCGGATATTCACTTCAGCTTTTTAAATTTGAGAACCGTGACATTTCCGTAATGGCTACCCACCTTCTCCTTATAAAACAGGATGCTTTTATGGAATATCTGAATAAGTAACAGTCAAGCAGAGGTTTTTTGACCTCTGCTTTTGTTATGTATAGTTACTTTTTTAATTTTTCTCTGATTGTCTTATCGTATTCCTGAATTCCAGACACTATATCTTTCATAATAGTTTCTTCTCCGGAATTAAATAGATATTTAGCAATGATTTTGGGAATTACAATAAATACAGTTAAAAATGAAGTTGCTGATGTTGCGCAAGCAAGTAAACAATCCTTGAAATTAATATCAAGCCAAAAATAGCCTACAAAAGTCAATATAACAGATACAGCTACAAACAAAGACGATGCAATCATTACAATCATTGAGAAAGTGAAAAAAGTTTTTTTCATTTTTCTTTTAGCCTTTAATGTTTTTTCGACAAAAGATGTGTAAGCTGTCAAAAGCCTATCGTATTCATGGCTGTGATTTGCCATACTTTCTTCATCAGTTTTATGCAGTTCCTTATCATTTTTTACACGTGAAATATCTGAAAGATGGGAAATCATCTTAACAAATTCGTCCGCATTATATTTATTATTACCCATTTTACTCCCAGCTTATTTCGTCACTTAATTCTTCACAACGTTTTAAAACAGCCTTCTGGCTTACATTAAAATCATATGTTAAAGTTGCAATCAAATCATATTTCGGAACATTTTTTTCTTTTAACTCCTTATATCGTTTGACAAAAATTGTTTTAGGCATAAGAAATTCAGCTGCAAATCTACTTGGAATGGATTCTTGTTCCTTATCTGATTTATTTATATTGTATGTGTCATAATAAACAGCATCCTCTTTTTCATTAAAATCAAAAAGGAAATGGGCGAATTCATGTGCAATAGTAAACCTTTGGCGACCAGTTGTGTCCATATTTGATACACATATTACTCTATCTGAACCAAGCCTTTCTTTAATATCAGGATTAATCATAATAACACCTGAAATGTTGGGCGGAAATTGTGCAGAAAACACATGAAATCCGAGTTCATCTACAATTTGAACTATTGGAACAGGGTATTTTTTTATTTTTAATGATTTAATAAGTTCTTCAGCAAGTGCTATTGCTGAATCGATACTTCTTTCTATTTTTCCAGCTTTAAAAGCATTAATAATTCTTTTACATTCCATAATATCCAGCCTTTTTATACTTTTAAAAAAAATATACACATTTAAACGCCTTTCTTAAAAAAGTTTGACAATGTGTATAATATTAGCATACTTATTCTACCATATTACAAACAATATGTCAATATTTTGGGATATAATTCATAAATTAACTTATCCATGTATAGCGGTTTCCCTAATATTATTATGCTTATTTTGATGTATTTATATCTTTTAAAACATGGAAATAATTTTTTGAAATACGTTATTTTTAAATTTCCAGTACTAGATGTATAATATTAATATAATTATACGTCATGTATTTTAGAAAGGAGGATAAAATGAATCAGGAGATTTTTATAATGATAATAGAAGCGGCTCTGACCGGAGGACTGGCAATTATTTCATATTTCTTAAAACGTACTATTTCAGAGCTTGATAATTGCAAACAGGATGTATCAGATGTGAAAGAAAGTTATGTCAAGCGAAGTGAACTTGACGAATGCAAAAAAGATATTGCACGAGTAAAAGCAGATTATATTACCCGTGAAGACTTTTTCAGAGAGCAGGATAATACAAGACGAAAACTTGACAGAATTATGGATGTTCTGCTTGAAATCAAAGGAGATGCAAAATAATGAATTGTGAAAGTGAAAAAATCAAGAGAGATATTGAAAACGGTAATTTTTTTGTTAATAACGGACGTGTTCTTCAGCTGCTGAATGTAATTTCCGGAGATTATAAAAAGCTTACAGAAATAAAATTTGTACTTGCTGATATGGAAGAGTATGAAATTGTAAAGAGCATTGATTATCTTTATGAAGGTGGATATATAAAGCTCAGGAATGTTGAAACCGGAAAGCCAGCTGTACTTGCAGATACTTCATTCAAATGCTTGTCAGCAAAGCTTACTGCTGATGGTATCAGGGTTCTGGTAGGTAAAAAAACAGATGTCTGCATAGAACTGTAGGAGGTCTGCAATGAACGCACTCGGAAACAGAAAGCACAGTATTATTGACGGTCTGGAGCCGGATATTAAAGAAACTGTAGATGAGATGATCCGTGCCGGATTTACTTACCGTGAAATTGTAGATTATATAAAAGATACCGGGACAGAAATTTCAATAGGAAGCGTTCACAGATACGTAAAGCACTTTCGTGAATCACTGGAACGATTAAGAGTATCACAGGAAAACTTCAGGGCATTAATGGAGGAAATAAACAGGTATCCGGACATAGATATGGCAGAAGGCATACTGCGCATAATAAGCAGCCAGGTATTGGATGCGGTAAGTCAGATACCGACAGAAGAAATTAAATCAAAGGATTTTGACACCCTTGTGAAATCAGCTGTATCTCTTACCAGAGCAGCAGCATATAAACGAAATGCAGATATAAAATCAAAAGGGCTGCTTGAAAATGGCGCAGACCAGTTCAAAACCATGATATTTGATGCTATGGCTAAAGAACGTCCGGAGCTGTATAAGCAGGTCAGAGAGTTTCTTAAAGAAAAGGAGGAAAAGCTATGATGTATGTTGTTCAGACTAAAACAGGATGTGAGCTTTCCTCCGGAACTCTTTTAGAAAGACTTGGATTTAATATTAAAATTCCTGAGAAATTTATGAATATTCGCCGCAGAGGTATATGGCGATTGGAAAAAAGGCTTGTATTTACAGGATATATATTTCTTGAGTCAGAACATCCAATAACCCCGGAGGAGTATTATAAAGTAAAAAGCACAGACGGCGTAATAAATTTTATAGGGAAAGGCAAACCTCAGAAGATATACGAATCAGAAGTCCAATTCATCGATTGGCTTTGGAACAGCGGAGAACCTATTAAACCATCAAAAGTATTTGTTACTTCAAACGGCGAAAAAATGATTATGTCGGGACATTTGAAAAAATATAACGGAGAATATGCTGATATAAATATACGTCAGAGGCGTGCAAAGATTATGATTTCAATCTGCGGCATAAATCATAAGGTCACTCTTCCTATTGAGATCATTTAAAATCACTGCGTTTGCTTTAGTGCGGTTGATTCGTCCCGTACTAATCGGCACAGGAGTATAACAAAAAAACGGCTTTTTAATCAGAATTGCTGAATGGCGAAGCATACCTAAAATCATAATACTTCTGATATACGTTTAAAAACACTTTAAAGCCGTTTAAAATCGTTTAAAGAAATCAGATGGTGAAATTTATCGGCTAAAAATAAAATGGCTTAAAAGGGCATATTTTGCCCTTATTTTTGTACCCGAAAGGATGTGGTTATATGAGTGTGCTGAAAAATAAAAGTATAAAGTTTCTGCTTGATGGAGTTGACGATTATGAAGCAAGCCGTAAACGAATAAACGGTGGGAATTTAAATAGTATTAAAACGCTTTATGAGGAATTTTTAAAAACTGACAGCAAGCCGCAGCGTGACAGGCTGATTAATGAATTTAAAAAGAAAAATCAGGAGTTTGCTGAATTTATCCAGTCTAATCCTGAGCTTATTGATACCGAGATTCAGAAAGCACTTCTCCTTGCCGCATCCGGCGGAGAGTATAGTGAAGAAGAAATAACAATTGACAGCAGGGGCGGTAAAAAAGTAAAGCATATCAAAAAGACTGCTCTTCCTGATATTTCGGCTGTACGGGAACTCCGTGCAATGATGGGAGATTCGGAATCAGCTGACAGCAGCATGGCAGAAGCATGGATAGATGCTTTACTGGGAGATGAAGAAGATGAACTGTAAGAGCAGATATCAGAAGCTGATAAAAGCTTTTAAGAAAAAAATACCGGAATACCGCCGTTCCCCCGAACTATTTGCCCGTGAGGTATGCAACTTTGAACCGGACGAATGGCAGAAAAGAGTGTTTGCAGATATTGCAAAGTTTCCGAAAGTTTCAGTGCGTTCCGGTCAGGGCGTTGGGAAAACCGGTTGTGAAGCCGTTCTGAGCCTGTGGTTTTTGTCATGTTTTCCGTATTCAAGAGTTGTGGCTACTGCTCCTACCAAGCAGCAGCTTAACGATGTACTGTGGGCGGAAGTGTCAAAATGGCAGTCAAAAAGTCCACTTTTAAAAGCCGTCCTGAAATGGACAAAGACAAAAGTTTCAGTAGTCGGATTTGAAGAACGCTGGTTTGCAACTGCCCGTACCGCAACCAAACCGGAAAATATGCAGGGATTTCATGAAGAAAATATGCTGTTTATCGTTGACGAGGCATCCGGTGTTGCTGATCCTATCATGGAGGCAATTCTGGGTACGCTTTCCGGCTCCAATAACAAGCTGCTTATGTGCGGAAACCCTACGAGAACTTCCGGCACATTCTACGATTCCCATAATTGTGACAGGGCACTTTACAAATGCCATAAGGTTTCTTCCCGTGACAGCTCCAGAACCAGCAAGGAAAATATAGCCGCTATGGAGCGTAAATACGGAAAAGATTCAAACTTTATCCGTGTCCGTGTAGACGGAGAATTTCCTAAACAGGAAGATGATGTTTTCATTTCGATTGAGCTGGTGGAAGCGTCCGTCAATACTGATTTTGAATATCCTGAAATACCGGACATTATCCATATCGGCTGTGACGTTGCAAGATTCGGCGATGACAAGACCGTTATCGGCTATAAAATCAATGAAAAGGTTGATTACCATTGCAAGCGAAACGGGCAGGATACTATGAAAACTGCTGATGATATTGTTGCCTGCTATGAAAAACTGCTGCGGAAATATCCGAAATATAAAGGCGATATTTATGCCAAAATTGATGACGGCGGTGTAGGCGGCGGTGTTGTGGACAGACTAAGGCAGATGAAACGCAGCAATCCTAAACGGTTCAGACGGCTTGTTGTTATACCGGTAAAATTTGGTGTGCGTATAAGGCATCCATATTATGACGATAGCACAACATATATGATGGCAGTGGTGAGGAATCTGCTTTCACCCCATGACGAGGATGGCAAGCCTAAGCCTGTCGAACTCATACTGCCTGATGACAACGATATGATAGCACAGCTTTCCGGAAGAAAATATTTTATGACCGACAAATCAAAACTGCGTGTTGAAAGCAAGGACGCAATCAAGAGCAGGTGCGGTCATTCCCCTGATGAGGCAGACTGCATTCTGCTTTGCTGCCTGCCAGTCAGACAAAAGAAAAGGAGAGATAAATAGTGGATGAAAAAGGCAGAAAAGTCCGTGCGGAGATAATAAAGTGCAATACTATTGCCAAATCGGACAAGCCGTTGAATATGAAAAATGAGGAGCAGGAATTTTCTGAATGGATTGCTCCTTCACTTTCTTTTGAAGGACTAAAAAATATGGTCGAGCATTCCTCCATTCTCCCCCAATGTATCAGTGCATACAAGTCCAACATTGCCGGATTTGGACTGGAAGTCAGATATAAAGATGATGTAACCGACACCAAGGAACTTGAAAGTGAATTTGAAAGGCTTTCAGACATTGTGGAGCTGCTGACTTTTGAATATGATACGAAGGAAATCTTTGAAAAGATTATCGAAAACCGTGAAACTTATGGTATTGCGTATCTTGAAGTAATCAGAAACGGTGCCGGAGAGGTTGTTGAAATTGAGATGATAGAGAATGTTCCCAGTATTGAAAAGTCAAGGCGGCTGGGTGAGGCTGTTGATTACGATTATTATTACAAGGGCATGAAAATCACTCGTAAAAAGCAGTTTCGTAAATATCGGCAGAATGTTAACGGCAAAACGGTCTATTTCAAGGAATTCGGGGACAGGCGTATTATGGACAGCACTACCGGAGAATACCATGAGTCAGTTCCGTTTGAAAAACAAGCCAATGAAATCCTTGAATTCAAGCTGGGTTCCGGTGCTTACGGACAGGTGCGCTGGATCGGACAGTCCCTGAGTGTTGAAGGCAGCCGAAAAGCTGAAAATCTCAATAACAATTATTTTGACAACGGCAGGCATACTCCCCTTGCGGTACTGATAAAAGGCGGCACTCTCACAGAGGAAAGCTTTAATAAACTTCAGGACTATATGAATGATATCAAAGGTGAAAAGGGACAACATGCTTTCCTTCTGCTGGAGGCTGAAAGTGATAGCAGTTTGGATTACGGCGATGAAAAGAAAAGCGTCGATATCGAAATCAAAGATTTAGCCGGAATGCTGCAGCATGATGAGTTGTTTCAGGATTATCTTGAGAACAACCGTAAAAAGGTGCAGTCAGCGTTCCGGCTTCCGGATCTGTATGTAGGATATACCACCGATTTTAACCGTGCTACTGCACAGACAGCCATGGAGGTGACTGAAAAGCAGGTGTTTCAGCCTGAAAGAAAGTCTATGGCATGGATAATCAACAATAAGCTGCTTAATGAGTACGGCTTTGAGCATGTTGAGGTGTACTTCAAAGATCCGGATATCACTAATCCAGATGATTTATATCATATCTTAAATGTGTGCAGCAATGCCGGAGGACTTACTCCTAACAAGGCAAAGGAAGTAGCTTACAATGCCCTCGGTGAAGTAAGCGATGACTATGAGGGCGAATGGGGCAATGTCCCGATTGCGTACAGCAAGACAATAAATGGTCTTGATACCCAGATAGCAAAGGCGGCTGATAATCATGACGATGAAATCGTTGCAATCATGAAATCAGTCCGGGCATTACTTATTGAAAGGGGCGGTGCATAATGTGTACTGCCTGCTCAGAACTCATAAAAGCCATCGACGCATACATAGCAAAGGCTGACGAAAAGCTGTCGGATGCTCTTGAAAAGGAAGGCTTTGCCGAACCCGAAGATACCGTAAAACACGCAGAGGAGCTGGAAGAACAGCTTGCGGAAGTATTTACAGAACAATCAGCTGACTTTACAGATTTGATTGATAAAGCAAAGGAAAATGGCATTGACGTTGAAGAAGTCCTTAATGACCAGCTCCCCGACTTTAAGGCAAACGACCTTACCCGTGACAAGCTTTTTAAAATCTTTTTTGAAGATTTTTCGGATTATATACCGGAACTTGCAAGTATCTATATAAGTCAGCTTGATTCGGAGCTGGTTGTGGAACAGATATCGCAGAAAACAACTGCATGGGTGGAAAGCTGGAGTGATGAACTATCAGAGCTTATGGAGCTTTCCTCACATAAAGAAATTGAAAATCTGCTTACGAATGCTCTTAAAAACGGTAAAAGTGTTGATGAACTTGCAAGGAATATTCAGGCAAGCGGAATTCGTGACGAATATTACAAGGCAAGGCGTGCGGCAATTACTGAAACTCTGAGGGCACACAGCGTTGCCCGTGAAGAATCAATTCAGCAGTGTCCGGCGGCGGAATACAAGGAATGGGTACATACCGGAAGCTACCGCAATGAACCGAGAGAAAATCATGTTCATATGAACGGTCAGACTGTCCTAAAAGACCAGCCGTTTACACTTATCGGCAAGGACGGCGTTAAATATTATCCGCTGTATCCTCGTGATACAGGTCTGCCGGCAGGCGAATCAGTAAACTGTCACTGCATTCACAGAGGCATTGCTTCTGAAAAAATACTCGGACTTTCACTTGAAGAACGCAAAAGATTACAGCAACAGGCTATTGAGGAAATGGGAGATGACTGGAAAAAAGAACTTGACGCCCGTAACAAAGCAAAAGCAGGCATTAACGAGGATACCATACAATGCGATTGGCTGTGGAACAAGAAAACTGTTGAGGAAAGAAAAAAATATTTCCACTCCAATTCACGTTGGGCGCTGTTTGAAAGCGGCGTTATTCAGAATGATGCTGACCTAGAACGGCTTTATAAGACTGTTGATACAAAATACGGTCCTAGAAAAGTGTTTAAATCGTTGACTGAGCTAAAAAATGATGGTATAATAACAGTGTCAAATAAGACTTTAGAACATTCGACTGTTGGAACTTTTGCCAATCTTAAAAATCCTAAGAAACCACCAAGTGATAAGAACGGCGGCAAAATGAAAGGCGGCGGACATTCTCAGGCTAACATAGACTTACTTGAATCCAAAGGTTATTCATATACGATTACCAAAACTTATGATAATGGTGTAAGAATTGGCAATGTCATGTTGCACAAAGACAATGAAAAAAGTGAGAATTCTGGTCAATCATGGTTTCCTGAAAATTGGAATAATGATGATGTATTAAAAGCCGGTACTTATGTTGTAAATAATCCATCTAAAATAGAGGAACTAATAGATAAATTTGGAACTTTATCAGGATATAAATTAACAGCAGAATATAATGATATCGAGGTAATAGTAATAAAAAACCTTGATAATGTACCCGGAAGTATTTTCCCAAATAAAAATCAAAAGGAGTAATTACAATGGTTGATAAAGATAAATTTTATGATACTGTAGAAGCAAGAAAAAAACTTGATAACAATTATCCGTGGCTTGAGGAAGAAATTTGGATTCCAAGGCTTAAAGCACTGGGTGAAGATGAAGATGATATTATTGAATTCATGGATAACGCTGATAAAGAAACCCTATCCGCTCTGTGGTCAGTCTATGATGAACTGATGGATAAATTCCCAAGCGAAAAAATGGATAAGGCGATTGACCGTTTCCTTGAAAATTATCAAAAAGTGTTTGATGTGAAATTCAATAAGTAAATATACTTCTGGAGGTCAGTAATGAATAATTTTACTGTTATATATAAAATCCTCAAAGCACTTGAACAGTCTATGGATTATGAAGAATTTGATGATAGTCTGATAACTCCTGAAATCTTAGGAGTTTCAAGAGAACGTCGTAATAAGCTTTTGATTGAAATGCAAAGAAATGGATATATTACCGGATTGATTTTTTTCAACAGCTTAGGACAACACTCATCTCAGATTCGGGAACCACTGGAAATAAATATAACGCTTAAAGGTTTAGAATATTTATCAGATAACACTATGATGAAAAAAGCCGCAAATATGCTTAAAGGAATAAAAGATACGATTCCAGGAATTTAATAACATTAAAGCACCTTGTAAACGCAGGGTGCAATTTTTATACCTAAATACCGAAGGGAGGCGAAAAAATGTACTGCAGCATCTGGGATATGATTGACATGAACAGATATCTGAATTTCGTTGATTACTTTACCTATTTAAGAAAAGTCTTCTCTAAAAAACATTATGGAAGAATGAAAAAGTATCATTAAATCATGTTTAAAACGCCTTTTAAGGCGCTTTTATTTTGCCCTGAGCAAGGCGTTAAACTGCTTGAATAATAAATTATGGAGGTGTTAATTTATGAAAATCAGCAAAAGACGTATTTCTGATGCGAAGATAGACTTTATTTCCCTTGTGGATAAGGCAGCGAACAAAAAGTCTTTTCTCATTGCCAAAGCAGAAAACGGCAAAGCCTCGTTTTCAACATACGGTAAAATCGTCAAGACCGACGGCGAAAACCATTTTGTTACAGGTATTGTCTATGAACCGATGTCTGTTGATACTCAGGGCGATTATATGACTGCAGAAGAAATACAGAAAGCAGCACACTGGTACGCAAAAAACGGTACTGGCGTTGACATTCAGCACGACGAAAAAAAGCTTGACAGTGCGGCAGTTGTCGAAAGCTGGATTGCAAAGGCAGATTTTACCCTTGACAAGACGGATATCAAAAAAGGTACGTGGCTTATGACGGTGGAAATCAGTGATTCTGATATCTGGGATAAGATTGAAAAAGGAGAACTGACCGGCTTTTCCATGGGCGGCGAAGGCAAGTACAAAGAAGATGAAGACGAACCGGAGGAACTGAGCAAGTCGGAGGGAAGAAACTTTCTGAAAAAGCTTGCAAAAATGTTCGGGTTTGAAGTGGTCGAAAAAGGTGCTTTTGCAGACAAGTATGCCGAAAGCAAAAGACAGTCAGATTTTCAGAATGCATTCTGGGACTTACAGAATATCCTTTACAGTTATGATCCTGCAACAGGAAAATACAAATTTGAAAGTGATATGAAAAAGGTCAGAGAGTGCCTTTCTGAATTCTCCAAAGCTGTTGAAAAGCTGCTTGAAGAGGGTGATGTTCCGGTCATGAAAGCCGGAAAGAAACTGAGCGCAAAAAATATTGCAAGTCTCAGATCAATTTATGAAAGTATAGGAAAACTGCTTGAAGAAGCAGGAGAAACGGAGGTAACTATGACAAAATCAGAAGTTATGGATTTCATTAAAAGCGAGATCCGAAAAGCGGAAGACAATACCGGCGGTACTGCATCAAAGCTTGATGATGAAACAAAAGAATTCATAAGGGCTGCTATTAAGGAGCTTATGGCACAGGAAAAGGATAAGGACGACAGCGACAGTGAACCAATTACAAAGGAAGAAGTTGCCGAAATGATGAAAAAGGCTCTTGAACCTGTCTACAAGTCAAGAGGCATTGCCACAAATCTTAACAATGAACCCGAACCGGTGAAAAAGGAATCTGACGTTTTTGCCGGACTGTTTATGTAAAAAGGAGGTATGCTTAATGAAAAGCAACAGAGCAATTATTAAAAAAGCCGCTGCGGATACTTCCGCACTGGGTACAGGCGGCAGAATGAATGCAGAACAGGCGACGCAGTTTATGACATTTATGCAGGACTACTCCCCTTTTCTCAAGAAAACTAATTTTATCCGCATGACCAAAACAACCAGAGATCTTGACAGCCTTGAGGTCAACAAGCGTGCGCTGCGCAGACAGGTCGAAAATGACGATAACCCTGCAACAGGTACGGTTTCTCATAAGCGCCGTTCGCTTAAAGCGGTTGGCGTTGTAATGCCCTATGACGTTTCATTCCAGTACATGAAAGAGAATATTGAGGGCGAAAATATCAACACAACTCTTGCAAAGATGTTCGCTCAGCAGTTTGCAAATGATACTGTAGAGCTTGCCTTTTTAGGCGATGAATCCAGCGATGATGATTTTATCAGTATCAATGACGGTTGGATAAAGATTGCAAAAAATGACAGCGATACTCACAAATTTGATACAGAGGGCAGCACCGACTACCTCAATACCGTTTTTCCCGGACTGCTTAATGCCATGCCGGATAAGTATTACAACCTTTACACAGAAGAGGATAAATCAAAAATCAAAATTTTCTGCTCCCCGACCGTAAACAGAAAGTACAAGCAGCAGCTCCAGGCGAGAAATACTGCACTGGGCGATGCTCTCATTACCGGCGGTAAAAATGTAAGCTATGACGGTTTTGAAATTGTTCCGGTCGCATTTATTCCGAATGATGTTCAGATCGTAACACCATACGAAAATCTTGTTTATGGAATTTACGGACAGAGCCTTGAAGTGTATAATCAGGTTGTTCCGAGAAAAACAAGATACGAGTATACATTGCTTGCTGATTTTGATATGGAAATAAATAATCCTGACGCACTTGTAATCGGTGATAATTTTACATAATAAGGAGAAACAACAATGCCAAGAAAAAAAGTTGAAGAAAATCATGTTATAACTGAACCGGACTTTGCAGAAACTCCGGATTTTACAGAAAGCGAAGATTCTGTTTATGAGCCAAATATGGCTCCGCTTGCAAAGGAAGAATCTGAGGAACATACTGAACCGGAGAGCAATTCCGATTCAGATAATAAGGTCACGCTGAAACTTGTGAATGGTGCAACATTTACATCCGGAGGAAAAACATACAGTAAGGGCGTGCTTGAGCCGGTATCACCGGAACTTGCTGAAAAGCTTATGAATACCGGATTTTTTGAAAGAATGTGATACTATGGCGGCAAGACCATGGGCAACTCCAAAGGAAGTACGTGATTACTCCGACAAAAAAGCAGTGCAGGAGCGAACAGACGCACGCCTTGCCATTGATATTTCAAGAGCAGAGCAATATGTAATTTCCTACACCAAAAATGATTTTTCAGAGTATGAAGAAATTCCGCAGAACGTCAAAACAGCCGTAATTCTCTTAGCTGAGGCTTATGGCTATAATTCTGTAATTTCGTCAAATGAAATAAAGTCAGAAACCTTTGATGATTACAGTTATACAGCTGAAAACAGTGGTATCGATTTTGGTACTCTGGGAATAGAACCGCTGCTTGAAGAATTTGTTAATGTGAAGCCTAAAAACGGTATTACAATGCGGTTAAGGAGGCTTTGAAATGGCTATTGAAGATTTGCTTGACCATAAATGCGATATTTATCATCTGAAAAAGATTAATAAATCTGTAGGATTTGGGTTGTCTGAATCAATTTCATTTGAATACGGAGATATTCCCGATTTAAAAAATGTTATCTGCCATTTCGGGGTTGAATCTCTTGATTCAAGCGTGGAGCAAAAAGCACCGAAGAATATTCTGAATGAAAAAATAAAACTTACACTGCCGATCGGCACAGATATCCGCATTAATGATAAGGTTGTCGACTGCAATTCAGGACTTGAATACACAGCAGAACGCCCCAGAAATATCCGTAATAATCACATATTTGTGTATATCAAACGCACAAAGGAGCAGGAGGCATTGCAATGATTGAATCAGATGATATGAAAAATTTTTTCAGCAAGTGCAGTTCTGCCGGAAACGGTGACTTCAAAAGAGCATTGAATACATTTCTTGAAGGAATCGGGCTTGAATTTCTAAGAGTGATTCAGGATGAAATAATCCGCCTTAAAGTTATGGATACAAGGCTTCTGCTCAGCAGCTTTCATAAAAGCGATAGTAATGGAGTGTGGGAACTCAGCGAGGGAAATTTAACGCTTGAAGTCGGCACAAATGTTGAATATGCATCTTATGTAAATGACGGACACTGGACATGCGGCAAGGGAGAAAAAATGCGTTTTGTTCCCGGACATTGGAATGGAAACAGATTTATTTATGATCCTTCAGCAAAAACCGGGATGATGTTAAAGCAGAAATGGGTTGAAGGCAGACATTTCTGGGAAAGCGGAATTAAAATCATGGAAAAAATGATACCCGGACTTCTTGATGCAAAGGTTCAGCAGTGGATGGAAAGCTATTTCAGATAGGAGGATATATGATTGAAAAAGAAATTGCTTCAATAATAAGGTTTGTTCTGGATTCTGCCGGAAATCCTGTGCCTTACTATCACAATATGCCCGAAAGCTTTCAGGCAGCGAGTATATAAAATTTTCAGCCGGAGAATCTGAGACGATTTCAGCAGCGGCAGGAGTGGCACTAAAAGACGGTGCGGACGGTACAGCGGCAAATTCGGATATTACAGCGTTTCTTGATGATATGGAAAGTGTAAAGTTTAATACTCTTGCTTTTCCTGTAACGGAAGAATCACTGCTTGCCGCTTGTGTTACAAAGATAAAATATCTGCGTGAAAATGTCGGCAGAGGTGTGAAGGCAGTTGTACCTGATTACAAAGCTGACTATGAAGGCATTATCAATGTTACAAATTCTGTTGTAATAAACGGAGTACCGCTTACAAATGCACAGGCTACGGCATGGGTTGCCGGTGCAGATGCATCTGCTTCAAACGTTCAGAGCAATACTCATAAAATTTATGTTGGAGCAGAATCAATAGTAGGTTCTAAAACTCACGAGCAGGCAGTAGCGGCTATTCAGAACGGAGAATTTTTCTTCTCATATTCTGAAAACGGAGATGTGGTTGTTGAGTATGATATAAACAGTCTTA
>NZ_JBJFHN010000046.1:0-16145 GCF_051893655.1 Porcipelethomonas sp.
TCAAAAATGGTTGTTATGGGTAATGCAGAATTCATTGACGATGAAAATCTTCAGGAATCTTATGTAATTGTTCCCGTATATCTTTATCTGAGTACAATCACATGGATGTATAACAGTGATGTAAATATGGGTATTCCGTCAAGAGAAAAATCATACGACTATATGACGCTCAAAAGCGAAAATGAAGCTAATTCCGTACTTATAATCTTATGTACAGCTCCGATAGTCGTTGCAGCTGCCGGAGTGCTGATCTGGGTTAAAAGGAGACATTCATAATGAAGCGTATAAAAATAGCTATTGCAATTATGGCTGTAATTGTTATTGCTGCTCTGGGCATATTTCTCATGGCAAACCACTACAGCAACAATAAGAAAACTAAAGAAGCTGAAGATGAACAAAAGCTTGTGCTGTTCGATTTTGATGAAGATGCCGTTGACAAGGTTGAGATTGACAATGCAACCGGAAACTACGTTATGGAATACAATAACGGTGAATGGAGTCTTACAAACACAGATGAATTTGAACTGAATTCATTTGCAATGGCATCTATATGTTCGAAGATGTGCAATCTTACAGCAAACAAAATCCTTGACGATAAAGACGCTTCCAAATACGGATTTGATAATCCTATAGAGATTTCAGCTTATGTGGATGATGAAGTTTACACCCTTCTTATCGGCGACGCTACTCCTACATACGAAAACTTCTATGTCATGAAAGAAGGCAGTGATGACATTTATCTCATTGACTATTCATCCGGAGTTATTCTGTGTGCAACTAAAGACTCGCTGAAGCAAACATATATGCTGGGATTCCATACCTATGACATTACTCACTTCTGTCTCTGGAAAGGCGAAGAAAAGGATGAAAACATTCTTTTCTCAATGTACGAAAACGAAGACGGAACATGGAGAATGGAAAAGCCCTATGAGGACAGTACAGTATACAACACACAGGTTGATACTTTCTTAAGCGATACCGTAAAAGACGAAATTTATACCTTTGTGGCTGAAAACTGCAAAGAATCCGATTACAGCAAATATGGATTCGATACTCCTCAGTATGTATATGAAGCAACTGCCGGTGACCAGACAAAGAAAATTATTTTCGGTGACTTCACAAACAACGAAAATGAAATATATGGTTTGTTTACAGAAACCGGTCAGGTAGTTACTTTCTACAGCGGAGATATTGCTACTTTAAGCTATGACACAATGGATATGATGAACACTTCTGTATATTCAGCTGATATTAATGAAGTAACAGAGGTAACTGTAGAAATGGCAGACGCAACAGCTGAGCTTGAAATCAATGCTGCAAGCGAAGATTACACGCTTAATGGTAAAAAAATTGAAGGTGATGATGAAAAGGAACTGTTTACAGCATTCTATAATTCATTCAACAATGCTTATTTTGAATCGATTCAGAATGATCAGGAGCCTGAAGGAGAACCGGAACTCACAATCACCTATGTCCGTTCTGACAATATATTAACAAGAATATCATATATTCCGGTACCAGGCGAAGATTCCAACACATACTGGGCAATGAAAGACGGCAAGTATACCGGATTCGTAGTGCGTAAAAAAGTTATTTACAATATAACTTCTGCTTATGAAACTCTTTCAGAAGCTGTTGAAGAATCATCAAAATAAAAGATTACACCCTGTATTTCTTACGAAATACAGGGTGTTTTTACATCATTGACAACGGATCGGTAAATGAACCGTTTTTATAGACTTCAAAATGCAAATGGGATTTTTCAGATGTTTCTATATCCGCTGTTTCACCAACTGCTCCGATTTCCTCACCGCTGCTTACCTGCTGTCCTGCCTGAACTGTAACTCCGCTGTTTAAATTGCAGTACTTTGTAATGATACCATTTCCATGGTCAATTGTAACTGTAATTCCCCACAGAGGATCCTCATCTACTGCTGAAACCGTTCCGGAATCTGAAGCCACAACAACATCCCCTAAAGCCGCTTCAATGTCAATTCCGTTATGAGTCTGCCATGCTCCGGTAGTATTGGACTTAACCAGCTCTCCGTTACTGAATTCATTCAGTATTTCTCCCTCCAAAGGCATAATAAGTTTCCTGATTTCAGGCTGTGCTGTTTCTTCTGCATCTTCCTCCTGATCTTCAGTTTCTTCGGCAGTGGTAATAACTGTTGTTTCAGTCGTTTCAGCAATAACCGGTGCTTCAGTAGCGGGCTTAGGTATATCTGTCCGAACTCCGGCAACATCCTTGTTGTCATTTTCGCTTTCAGTCATATTCAGCGATGATTCCAGCTGACCTGATATATTCTCAGCTGTCTGAGTATATGCAAAATAACAGGCTGCACCTACCATTGCAATACTCAGAGCAAGAGCAATATAAAAACCTTTTCCGCTTAAAATGGATTTAGAATTTTTCTTCACGTTTAACACCTCCGGTTTTAGTTTGGACCATTAAAACCGGTTTATTCGTACATATTCCTTTTTTTCCAAATTATTTTATAGATACATTGAAATAATTTCTCCGATAGTGTAAAATAGTATAAGTAAGAATTATCTGAAAGGAAGCTTTAAAAACTAATGTTTAAACTCAGACGTTTTTTAACACATTACAAAAAAGAACTGATATTAGGTCCGTTCTTTAAACTGCTGGAAGCTATATTTGAACTTATTGTTCCTGTAGTAATGGCAAAAATTATAGACAATGGTATCGGGAAAAATGATGCCGGATATGTATGGAAAATGAGTGGTGTTATAGTCATTCTTGGCGTATGCGGACTCGGCTTTGCTCTTACATGTCAGTTTTTAGCCGCTAAATGCGCATATGGCTTCGGAACAGAGCTTAGAAATGCTCTTTACAGTCATATAAACCGATTTTCCCATGGGGAAATTGATAAATTCGGTACTTCTTCTCTGATAACAAGAATTACCAATGATACTATTCTTGCGCAAAACGGTGTGAATATGTTCATACGTCTTGCTGTCAGAGCACCGTTTCTTATAATAGGTGCTGCTGTAATGGCAATGATGCTTGACTTAAAGCTTTCAATAGTCTTCCTTATTGCCGCACCTATTATAACATTAATTATAGTATGGGTTATGAAAAAGACTGTTCCGATGTATAAGAAAATACAAAAAGGACTGGATAAAATCTCTCTTCTCACCAGAGAAAATCTTGAAGGTGTAAGAGTTATACGTGCCTTTTCAAGACAAGAAGAAGAAAAGAAAAAATTTGACAAGGAAAGTGATGAACTTGCCGCAAGCTCTATCATAGCCGGAAAAGTATCTGCCATTTTGAATCCTGTTACATTTATGATTATGAATCTGGGAATAGTGGCTATTTTATGGTTCGGAGGAATACGTGTCAATGCAGGACACCTTACTCAGGGAGAAATCACTGCCTTTGTAAATTATATGACTCAGATTCTGCTTGCAATGGTAGTCCTTGCAAACCTCATTGTAGTTTTTACCAAAGCTGCTTCATCAGCTTCAAGAATAAATGAAGTATTTGAAACTCAGCCGGGAATTATCACCGGAAATGATACTGATATTGATCTGAATAAAACTGCTGTTGAATTTAATGATGTAAGCTTTAAATATCCCGGTGCTGGAGATCTTTCTCTTAAAAACATATCTTTCACCCTTCGCAAAGGACAGGTTCTGGGAGTAATCGGCGGTACCGGCTCAGGAAAATCAACACTTGCCAGTCTTGTTCCGAGATTTTATGATATTTCTTCCGGACAAATTAAAATATTCGGCAAAAGCATTGAAAAATATTCCCTTGAAACCCTGCGAAAGCTTATCGGTACTGTCCCACAGAAAGCCGCATTGTTTTCAGGAACTATAGCTGATAACATGCGCTGGGCAAAGCCTGATGCCACAGAAGACGAAATAATCTCAGCACTTAAAATTGCTCAGGCATGGGAATTTGTTTCAAAGCTTCCGGAAGGAATATACACTCATATTTCACAGGGAGGTAAAAATCTTTCAGGCGGACAAAGACAGCGCCTTACCATTGCACGGGCATTAGTGGGGAATCCGCCGATAGTGATCCTTGATGACAGTATGAGCGCTCTTGACTATGCCACAGATCTTGCCCTGCGAAAAGCCATAGAATCAGAGCTTTCAGACACGGCTGTAATAATGATTTCCCAGAGAGCTACAACGCTCCAGAATGCTGACAATATTCTTGTTCTGGATGACGGAGAAGCAGCAGGCTTCGGACGTCATGACGACCTGTTAAAATGCTGTCAGGAATATTCTGAAATCTACAAATCACAAATGAGCTAAAAATGAAACGGAGATTATAAAATGTTTAAAACCATAAAAAGAATACTTCAATATGCAAAGCCATATAAAATTCATCTTTTTACAGCTGTATTCTGTTCTTTTATAGGCGTTGTTCTTTCTCTTTTCGTTCCTGTTCTTATAGGAAAGGGTGTTGACATTATTATAGGTAAAAATAATGTTGACTTTCATAAATTAATAAAAATCTGTGCCGTTATTGGTGTAGTAGTTATTATAAGTGCTTTTTTCCAGTGGATCACTTCCCTTTCAACCAATAAGCTTTCATATCATACTATAAAAGATATCAGAACGGATCTTTTTAACAAACTCAATGCAGTACCTCTTAAATTCATTGACAACAGCTCCAAAGGCGACCTTATCGGCAGAGCGGTAAATGACATTGAAACCATATCAGACGGTCTTCTTCAGGGCTTCACTCAGCTTTTCAGCGGTGTTGTAACTATTCTGGGGACCTTAGGTTTCATGCTTTCAATAAATGTAAAAATTGCTCTGCTTGTGGTAATTCTGACACCAATTTCACTTTTTACAGCTGCAATAATCACCAAACTCAGCCACGATTCTTTTACTGAACAATCCGCACTCAGAGGAAAAATGAGCGGATTTACTGAAGAAATGGTGGGCAATCAAAAAATTGTCAAAAGCTTTTCCTATGAAAAAAGAGCTGAAAAAACTTTCAGTGAAATTAACGAAGATATGAGAAAAAGCGGTATAAAAGCCGTATTCTTTTCTTCAATGACAAATCCTACTACACGCTTTGTAAATGGTCTTATCTATGCAGCTGTGGGAACTGCCGGAGCACTAAGTGCAATCGGCTCAGTAAAATTTTTAGGGGTAATTACTGTAGGTCAGCTTTCAAGCTTTCTGTCATATTCAAACCAATATACAAAACCATTTAACGAAATCTCCGGAGTGATAACAGAACTTCAGAATGCTATAGCTTCTGCTGAAAGAGTATTTGCAGTTATCGACGAACCGGCAGAATCATCAGATTCCGGAAAAGAAGTCCTTGCCTCATGCGATGGAACACTTACAATGGAAAATGTGAATTTCTCATATATACCGGAAAAGAAGCTTATTCAGAATTTTAACCTTAATGTGAAACCGGGACAGAAAATTGCTATTGTAGGTCCGACAGGCTGCGGAAAAACAACGGTTATAAATCTTCTTCTGAGATTCTATGATATAAACAGCGGCATCATCCGTATCTCAGGGAAAAATACAATGGATCTGACACGCTCCAGTCTGCGTTCACAGTTTGGAATGGTTTTGCAGGATACATGGCTTTTCAATGGAACTGTGGCTGAAAATATCGCCTATGGAAAGCATAATGCATCAATGGAAGAAATAATTGCAGCTGCAAAGGCAGTGCATGCCCACAGCTTTATCAAACGTCTGCCGGAAGGATATAATACCATTATTGACGAAGAGGGCAGCGGACTTTCTCAGGGTCAAAAGCAGCTTATTTCAATTGCAAGAATAATGATAACTGATCCCCCTATGCTGATCCTTGACGAAGCAACCTCCAGCATAGATATCCGCACCGAGCAGAGAATTCAGCGGGCATTTGAAAAAATTATGACCGGTAAAACAAGCTTTATAATTGCTCACCGACTTTCAACTATAAAAAATGCAGATGTTATTCTGGTTATGAAAGACGGAAATATTATTGAACAGGGTAATCATGAACAGCTGCTTGAGAAAAAAGGTTTTTATGCTGAACTTTACAGCAGTCAGTTTGCTCCAGTATAAATTATTTATAATGCACAATTATAATTGCTCCATCTCTTGACAAATTATGCAGATTAATATATAATTAAACCTATCAGATAAACGAAAGGTTTTGGATTATGAATACTAAAGAAATTATTAAACAGATAGAAAAATCTCTTACAGGTGATCCTCAGAAAGACGGTCCTTTTCTGAAATCACAGGCAGATAAATATAAAAATACTGAAGAAAGTCAGGAAATCAATCGTGAGCTTGCAAGAATGCTTTACGATGTATCTAAAGCTGATTATGATAAAACACTCTATAGCTTTCTGGGTGAGGAAAACAAAAAGGTAAATCAGCAGATTGACAATGCAAGAAAAAGATTTGACAACCGTAATTATACCGGCGGAATAAAAATTCTTGAGGAAATAATAAAAAATAATATCTTTGCATGGCATGATACTTCCGAATGTACCTATAAATCATTTGGTACTCCCCTTGAATATATACTTTACAAACAATTCTATGAACCGGAAAAGGAAATAAAACCTGTAAACTGCAATCTTGCCGGAGTCTACTGGATGTACGGTCATGGTCTAATGCAAAAAAAACGTTATGATGAAGCAAAGGAAGCTATTGACCATGCCATAGAGCTTAATCCTGTGGATCCTGATGCGTATGTACAGCTGGCAGAAGTTTTAAAGTTCACAAACAAACCTGATGAGCTCCGCAAGGCATGCGATAATCTTCTCAGATGTGCGGTTACCAAAGAGCAGATCGGCAGGGCATATTTTAATTACAGCTTCTATTTCAGTGAAAAACATGAATATGAAAAGGCAGCTGAAATGCTTGAAATGAGCAAAATTTTTTTCAGTTCAGATATTATAAAAACCGAAACAGAATATATTTCAAAGTGTATGGGACTTGGATCTGCTCCGCCTAAGCATACTCAGAAACAGCTTATGGATATGATGATTGAAGAACACATTCAGCCCGGTCCTTCAGCAGCAGTTGTTCAGACAGCATATGCCCTTGCAAAACAATTTGAATCACAGCTTGATTTTACAAATGCAAAATATTTTTATGAGATCGTCTGGGAACTTACTGAAGATGATGATATCAGTCAGCATATAAACGAACTTTCGTCAGCAATCAGAGATATTAAGGATTTTAATTAGCAAAATCTCACAATTTATGTCAATGTTTTTTGTTGATAAATTTGTACAAAATTTATTGCACTTTATTGGAAAATACGGTATAATGATTATAAATGTAATAACATTTATAATCATTATTTTTATTTAGGAGGGTTAATTTTGAAGAAAAGTTTTTTTGGTAAAGTTCTGGCAGCAGCTGTTGCTGTAACATGTGCTGTAAATACTTCTGTTATTTCAAATTTTGCTATTGCAGAAACAGGTGTCAAATATGAATTTGAAGACGGAACATACGGCAGCGATTCAAAATTCGGAAACGAAATAGAAGGATATTCCGGAACAGGCTATGTTGATTCACAGGAAGGTGATATTTCACTGACCGTAACTGTTGACAAAACTGATATTTACGAACTTACAATCGGTTATTGTCTCCCCGAAGACAGAGGTTCAAAAAATCAACTTTTATTTGTTAATGATGTTTCCCAGGGTGAAATAGGATTTTCACCTTCAGATACTTTCAAGGAACTTAAAGTCAGCAGCATACGACTTACAGAAGGTGAAAATACTATTACCTTCAAAAAAAGCTGGGGATGGATCATCTTTGACTATATGACAGTTAATCAGGCAGTACTTCCTGAGCTTTCAGTAAGTACAAAGCTTTCTGATCCTGATGCAACTCCAACTACTCAGAGCCTTATGAATTATCTGGTTGATAATTATGGCAACCATATAATTTCCGGTCAGCAGGAATGCTATGGAAATGCTGATGAAAAAGAATTTGAATATATATACAATCTGACCGGAAAATACCCTGCAATCCGTGGCTTTGACTACATGAACTGGACTCAGGGAATTAACTGGGATGACGGCACAAACAACAGAATTATAGACTGGGTTAACAATAAAAACGGTATTGCAACTCTGGCATGGCACTGGTTTGTTCCTCTTGATATGGATAACTATACTCCGGGACAAACTCTTGGCAACGGAAATGTCGCATTCTATAACAAAACATCCAACAATACTCCATATACAACATTCAGTCCTGCTAAAGCCGTTCAGGAAGGTACTGCTGAAAACGATTATATCAATAAAGATATTGAAATGGTTGCAAACTCATTGAAAGAACTGCAGGACAAGGATATTTCAATCATATTCAGACCTCTTCATGAAGCAGAAGGCGGAAGTTCACTTGACGGCTCAAAATCATGGTTCTGGTGGGCAAATGACGGTGCTGAAGCATATGTTGAACTCTGGCACTATCTTTATAACAAGCTTACTAATGAGTATGGTCTTCACAACCTGATCTGGGAATGGAATTCTTATACTTATGAAACATCTTCTGCATGGTATCCGGGCGATGAATATGTTGACATTATAGCTTATGACAAATATAATGCTAATGGCGAGCCAAATGAAAGCTCCATTTCAAGTACTTTCTATTCACTTGTTGACATGTACAATGGCAATAAATTAGTTTCTATGGCTGAAAATGATACCATTCCAAGTCTCGAAAATCTTACTGCTGATAAAGCTGGATGGCTGTATTTCTGTGTATGGTATGACAGAAACCCTCTGTTCCTTTCAGGAGATAATTATCAGAATGCAGATACGGTAAAGGAAATATATCAGAGCGATTATTGTATTACTCTTGATGAACTTCCAGAAGATCTCAGGACATATGCAAGTCAGAATCCTGAACAGCCAACAACTGAAGTTACTACAGAACAGCCTACAGAAACAACGGAACCAATTGTTACTACTGCTACAAATACCACTGAGGTCTATGTTACAGATGCTACAGAAACAACCGTTACTACTGTTTCAGATACAGTTGAAACTACAACCACAACAAATGACACAACAGATACAACTGTTCCTGATGACGCTGAAGCTACTCTGTACGGTGACATTAACCTTGACAATTCAGTTTCAAGTACAGATGTTGTACTGCTCAACAAATACCTTCTCAGCAATACAGAATATCCTCTTCCGGATCTATCATCATACGCAAATGCTGATTGTGAAAAAGACGGTAAAATAGATCTTGTAGATTCGGCAAAAATAACCGATTACATACTTGGTATTACGCCTCTGTCTGAGTTGGGACTCAATATGAATCTGATAGATTAGAAAATATACCAAATATAAACAACAGCCAGTTCAATTTTTACATTGAACTGGCTGTTTTCTTTAAAATGTAAGGTTTTTAAAAAATCCTACTGATTCCATCACAAATTTAACACATAATCACTTTAAAATTTAAAGTAGATAAAGAAAACAATTATTAATAATTGAAATTATATTTTTTTTATTTTATTTTTAAGATATAGTATAGGCACGGGATTATAAAGAAAATTCGTACTTAAGTAAAATTTATATTCATTTATCTCTGCAAACAGTATATATTATGCCATTGCTTACTGTTTTGCATTTTAAGCATTAATTAATTTTACTATATCTGAAAAGGAAATAAAAATATGAATAAATACAAAAAACTGATAGGAAATACTTTAATTTTTGCTGTCGGTCAGACAGGTGCAAAAATTTTCAGCTTTTTGCTGGTAAGACTGTATACTGCTGTTCTTATGCCTGATGAATACAGTACTGCCGAATTACTTTACAATACTCTGAATGTACTTTATCCGATTATAACATTTTCTATGGCAGATGCCATTGTAAGATTTGGACTGGACAAAACATATGACAACCGAAAAGTTTATTCATCTGCAAATTTTATGTTGTTTATCGGAATCATATTCTTGGCATGTACCCTTCCAATATGGAATGCCTCCGAATTGTACCATGGCTATACCGGATTACTGTTTGTATATTGCCTTTGCAGCTGCTTCAGGCAGCTTACTGCCCAATATGCTCGTGCGGCAGGTCATGTAAAATTATTTGCATTAGACGGAATTTTTGCAGTACTCACACAATTTTTATGTAATGTTTTATTTATGGTATACTTTGATTTGGGTATCAAAGGATATATATTATCGTTTATAGCGTCTGATATTTTTTCAATCATCTTTTTATATATAACCGGAAAAATTTACAAATCATTCAGAATAAGATTTATTGATAAAGCTCTCATAAAAGAAATGCTGAAATATTCATTACCACTTGTTCCAACGTATCTTTTATGGTGGATAACCTCATCATCAGACCGCATGTTTGTAATAAAAATGGTAAGCAATGAAGCAAATGGAATATATGCCGCAGCATATAAACTTCCTACACTGCTTATGTTTTTAACAACTATGTTCTATCAGGCATGGCAGATGTCTTCGGTGGAAGAAAAAGACAGCAATGAATTAGGACTGTTCTATAAAAATGTATATGAAACGTATTCTTCCCTGATATTTATTGCTGCCGGATTTCTGATTACATTTTCAAAGCCTGTTACTGATTTATTGCTGTCTGATGAAAAATACAGCGGTGCTGAACATTATACTGTAATCTTGATTGTTTCAATGGTTTTTCAATGTTTTTGTCAGTTTCTTTCAAGCATATACAGTGTAAAGAAAAAATCCCAAAACAGTTGTTTTACTGCTTTGGCGGCAGCTCTGACAAATGTTATTCTTAATATCGTGCTTATTCCAAAATTCGGAGTATACGGTGCAGCGATAGCTACTGCCTTGTCATATTTTATATGTTATTTAATCAGAATTATAGATACAAGACGTTTTGTTTATTTTAAATTAAACGTTCTGCAAACTGTATTAAATACTGTGCTGCTTACTGTAATGTGCATAATTTCAATTAAAGAAACAGAATATTATATAATTGAACTGACATTTCTTTTTATTATCTTAGTACTTGTTAATTTCAGCAAAACGATAAAACTGATATCAAAATTAATGAATACTGAAAAAATCCATAGTAAAATTATGATAAAAATTCTCAATAAAATTTCCTGATCAAAAGTATCAAAAAATCTTCAGTCAGTTAAAACAAAAGACCGGATAAAAAATCCGGTCTTTTAATATTATATAAATTAAACTAACTGAATAATAGCCATTTCAGCTGCGTCGCCTCTGCGGGGACCAGTTTTAATAATTCTTGTGTATCCGCCGTTTCTCTCAGCATATTTAGGTGAAATTTCATCAAATAACTTCTTAGCAACGTCTTCCTTAGTAACGTAAGCAAATACCTGACGTTTGGAGTGCAGATCGTTGTTTTTGCCGAGTGTTATCATCTTTTCAGCAACCGCTCTGACTTCCTTAGCTCTTGTTACAGTTGTTTCAATCTGTCCATTCTCCAGCAAATAAGTAACCATTGCTCTGAGCATGGCCTTTCTATGGTCAGTTGTTCTTCCAAGCTTTCTTGTACCTGGCATCGTTATTCACTCCTTTACAAATTACAGAAAAACTTTTTTCTGCAGTTTTATTCCTCTTCTGAACTCAGATCAAAACCAAGTGATTGAAGCTTTTCTTTGACCTCATCAAAGGATTTTTTACCAAGGTTTCTAACCTTCATCATTTCTTCTTCTGACTTGTTGATCAAGTCATCTACGGTGTTAATTCCAGCACGTTTCAGACAATTGAAAGAACGTACTGATAAGTCAAGTTCCTCAATGGTCATCTCAAGAATTTTCTCTTTGCCCTTATCAGTCTGCTCGACTAATACTTCAGCTATTACTGATTCATCTGAAAGATCAATAAACAGCTTTAGATGCTCGTTGAGGAGATTGGCTGCCTGTGACAAAGCTTCCTTTGCAGAGATTGTTCCGTCTGTCCAAACCTCAATAGTCAGCTTATCAAAATCAGTTACCTGACCGAGACGAGTGTCTTCGACCTTGTAATTAACCTTCAAAACAGGAGTATAAATACTGTCAACTGCAATAACATCAATAGGCATATTGCCGCCCATCTGCTGTTTATTACGTTCAGCAGAAACATAGCCTCTGCCGCGGTCAATAGTTATTTCCATATAGAGCTTTGCATCCTTGCCAAGAGTAGCAATATGCATTCCAGGATCAAGAATATTGACCTCAGAGTCCGTCTTGATATCACCGGCAGTAACTTCGCATTCGCCTTCAGCTTCAATATAAACGGTTTTTGGTCCTTCACCGTAAAGCTTTGCGGTCAGACCTTTTATTGCAAGGATAATTTCTGTAACATCCTCTTTTACACCTGGAATTGTTGACAACTCATGATGAACACCGTCTATCTTAACCGAATTGACTGCTACACCGGGGAGCGAGGAGAGCAATACTCGTCTTAGACTGTTACCTAATGTGATACCATAACCACGTTCCAACGGTGACAAGACAAATTTGCCGTATTTTCCATCGCTTCTAAGCTCGACAGTATCAATTTCCGGCTTTACGATTTTTTCAAGCATAAGAACCCTCCTATTTCGCAATCACTTTTTTCTCTATATAAATCAACAGGCTAATAATAAGAATATTCTTATTATTTTGAGTACAATTCGACGATGAATGTTTCTTCAACCTCATAGTCGAGGTCATCCTTAACAGGCATACGAACAACCTTAGCAGTTGCTGCATCTCTGTTAGCCTCAAGCCAAAGCGGGATTACTCTGCCCTTTGTTGCCTCTGTAATTTCCTTGAATTTATCGCTCTTTTTGCTCTTTTCGCTGAGTTCGATAACATCTCCGACTTTAACTCTGTAAGACGGAATGTCAACCTTTTTGCCGTTTACAAGAAAATGTCCGTGTGAAACGAGCTGTCTTGATTCTCTTCTTGTAAGAGACATTCCCATTCTGAAAACAACGTTATCAAGACGAGATTCAAGAATTGTAATCAGGTTTTCACCTGCTTTGCCTTCCATTTTTTCAGCGATTTCAAAATAGTGACGGAAAGGTTTTTCCAATACGCCGTAAATAAACTTCAGCTTCTGTTTTTCCTTAAGCTGTGTTCCGTATTCTGAAACTTTCTTTCTCTTGTTTGCATTAGGATTACGATTGCTTTCCTTAGCGATACCCATAACAGCCGGGCTGATTCCCAGGTATCTGCATCTTTTGAGAATTGGTTCTCTGTTTATAGCCAACTTTTTTACACCTCCTGTAAATTAGACACGTCTTCTCTTTGGAGGACGGCATCCGTTATGTGGAATAGGGGTTACGTCTTTTATCATCTTAACTTCAAGACCTACTGTCTGCAATGCTCTGATTGCAGCTTCACGTCCTGAACCAGGTCCCTTAACATAAACCTCAACGCTCTTAAGACCATGTTCCATAGCTGCTTTAGCTGCTGTTTCAGCTGCTGTCTGTGCTGCAAATGGTGTAGACTTTCTTGAACCTCTGAAGCCAAGTCCGCCTGCGCTTGCCCATGAAATAGCGTTACCCTGTGTATCTGTGATTGTTACAATAGTATTATTAAAAGTGGACTGAATATGAACAGCGCCGCTTTCAATATTTTTACGCTCTCTGCGTCTTCTGATAGCAACCTTTTTAGCTTTCTGCTGTGCCAATGCTCAAGCCCTCCTTACTTCTTCTTGTTTGCAATCGTCTTTACAGGTCCCTTACGGGTTCTTGCATTTGTCTTTGTACGCTGTCCTCTTACAGGAAGACCCTTACGGTGACGCACGCCTCTGTAGCATCCGATTTCTACAAGTCTTTTGATATTCAAAGCAACTTCTCTTCTGAGGTCGCCTTCAACATTACAATTTTTATCAATATAATCACGCAGCTTTGCTACGTCTTCTTCTGTAAGATCCTTTACTCTTGTGTCCGGATTAACGCCGGTTTCTTTCAGAATTGTTGTAGCAGTCTGACGACCGATGCCGTAAATATATGTCAAGCCGATTTCGACTCTCTTATCCTTCGGCAGGTCAACACCAGAAATTCTTGCCATTAATTAATAGCACCTCCGTTAATAAAGATGTCAGGCTTATCAGCCCTGACGTTGTTTATGCTTTGGATTTTCGCAAATTACCATTATTTTGCCCTTGCGTTTAATAACCTTGCATTTTTCGCAAATAGGTTTAACTGAAGGTCTGACTTTCATTGAAAATACCTCCTTGATAGATTACAGAAGCATTATTTTCACAACGCCTCAGGTTTCATCGCTAATTACTTAGCTCTCCAAGTGATTCTGCCCTTAGTCAGGTCATAAGGCGACATTTCAACAGTTACCTTATCGCCGGGAACTATACGGATATAGTTCATTCTAAGCTTGCCTGATACATGCGCAAGAATTATATGGTCGTTAGGCAGCTTTACTCTGAAATTCGCATTCGGCAAAGCCTCTTCGACAACGCCCTCTAATTCAATTACATCTTCCTTAGACAAAATTAATTACCTCCCCATATCGGTTACGGTGTGCGCAGCGTAATCGCCAAGCACATTTCTAAGCTTCTTATCAGTTATATCATTCAACTCAATAATTTTACTGGTAAATGTGAGATGCTTCAGATTTTTCTTTTTAGGTGATGTAAGCCTGCGCCTTTTGCCGTCTGCAATGTAAACGCAATTTTCATCCGCACCAACTATTACAAAATATCCTCCGCTGTCTCTTCCGGCAGTTGCTTTAACAACTCTGCCATTTTCAATTTTCACAGTCTACCTCCGTTAAGGTCTGGTCAAAATAACCGGACCATCCGAAGTGATCGCAATCGAATGCTCAAAATGAGCAGACAACGATCCGCTGGCGGTTATAACAGTCCATCCGTCTTTTAAAACTTTAATATCGTCGCCCTTTGCATTGATCATAGGTTCAATGCAGAATGTCATTCCGGAAACCAGTTTCGGACCATGTCCGGGTTTTCCGTAATTTGGAACCTCCGGGGATTCATGAAGTTTACGTCCTATTCCATGTCCGCAGTAATTTCTGACAATTCCATAGCCCCTTGACGCACAATACTCCTCAACTGCGTGGCATACATCGCCCAGTCTTGCGCCGACCTGAGCAGCTTTGATACCTTCGTAAAGGCTCTCCTGAGTTACATCAAGAAGTGCTTTTGCTTCATCTGAAATCTTACCGACCGGAAAGGTCGCACATGTATCTCCGTGAAAGCCGTTATAATATGCTCCCACATCAACACTTACTATATCACCCTCGGCGATTCTTCTCTTATGGCTTGGAATGCCGTGTATAACTTCATTATTAATTGAAATGCAGGCACTTGCCGGAAATCCGCCGTAATTCAAAAAAGACGGAGTAGCCCCGCATCCGACTATATAATCATGGATTATTTTGTCAAGGGCTTTTGTTGTCATACCGGGCTTTATTGATTCGCCTGCAAGCTTTAATGCTCCGCCGGCAATTTTACCGGCTTCACGCATTTTAGCTAAATCTGTACTGGATTTAATGTTTAACATTTTATGCTCCAACTGCTTTCAGTGTCAGCTTTGAAGTTTCTGAAACTTCATTCTGACCTATTACTGTCTCCAGCTTGCCTCTCTTTGAATAGAATTCCTTAAGGGGAGCTGTCTGTTCATGATAAACTTTTAAACGCTCAATTACAGTATCCGGATGATCGTCCTTACGCTGAACAGTGTTTCCGCCGCACTTGTCGCACTTGCCTTCAACCTTTGAAGGTTTGAATTCAGTATGATAGGAAGCCCCGCAGCTTTCGCATACTCTTCTTCCTGAAAGTCTCTGCTGAATTGTTTCATCCGGAACATAAATTTCAACTACCTTGTCAATGTTTACGCCCATGTTCTCCAGTGCTTCAGCCTGAGGAACAGTTCTTGGAAAACCGTCAAGGATATAACCGTTTTTGCAGTCATCTTCTGCAATACGGTCTTTAAGGATACCGATTACAACGTCATCGGAAACCAGTGAACCGCTTTCCATTGCAGCCTTTGCTTTAAGACCATATTCTGTACCGTTTTTTACAGCTTCACGCAAAATATTTCCCGTTGAAATCTGCGGAATACCCAAAGCCTCAGAAATAACTTCTGCCTGAGTACCCTTTCCGGCACCCGGAGCACCTAACAAAATTAAATTCATACCGGACCTCCTTATTCAAGGAATCCCTTATGATGACGCATCATCAACTGTGATTCCAG
>NZ_JBJFHN010000047.1:0-15847 GCF_051893655.1 Porcipelethomonas sp.
TGGCATTCAATATCAAGCTCATTGCAAAGATTAAGAATAGGTTCGTATTGTCCCGGAATTCCATTGAATTGCGGATCAAGAGTAATGCTTACAATGCGGTAATTAATTCCGATAAATCGGCGAAGAAGAACAAGTCCCTGAAGAAGTACAAGGCTGTCTTTGCCGCCGGAAACACCCACTGCTATTGAATCTCCGTCAGAAATCATATCAAATTCCTGTATTGCTTTTCGCATATAACCAAGCATTTTTTGCATAGCTTTTCTCCAATCTGACATAAAAATAAAAAAAGATTTGTTTATATTATACAACATTTATTGAATTTTTGCAATTGTGCTTGAAAAATGAATAAAAACAATATATACTATAAATATCAGAAAGGAGTATGCTATGAAAACAATTTTAGTTACCGGCGGTGCCGGATTTATTGGCAGTCACACTTGCGTTGAACTGCTTAATGCAGGATATGAAGTAGTTGTACTTGATAATTTAATAAATTCCAAAGAAGCAAGTATTGACAGAATAAAAGAAATAACAGGTAAAGACGCAAAATTTTACAAAACAGATTTACTTGACTATGAAGATACATTAAAAGTATTTTCTGAAAATAAAATTGATGCAGTCATTCATTTTGCCGGTCTTAAAGCGGTTGGTGAATCAGTTGAAAAGCCGCTTGCCTATTATGAAAATAATATTGGCGGAACTTTGAATTTGTTGAAAGCCATGAAAATCAACGGCTGTAAAAAGATAGTATTTTCTTCCTCAGCTACAGTATACGGAGTAAATAATACTGTTCCATATACTGAGGACATGCCTACATCTGCTACCAATCCTTATGGTTACACAAAGGTTATGATAGAGCAGATTTTAAAGGATATTGCTTTTGCTGATAAAGAATGGAGTGTGGTTTCCCTCAGATATTTCAATCCTATCGGAGCACATGAAAGCGGACTGATCGGTGAAAATCCAAAGGGTATTCCTAATAATCTTGTACCTTACATTGCACAGGTTGCACTAGGAAAGCTTGCGAGTCTGCGGGTATTCGGCAATGATTATGACACTCCGGACGGAACTGGAGTTCGTGACTATATACATGTTGTTGATCTTGCAAAGGGTCATTTGGCAGCACTGAAATATTCAGATGCCAACAAAGGTTTCCAACCGATAAATCTGGGAACAGGAAAAGGATCAAGTGTACTTGAGGTTGCAAAGGCATATGAAAAAGCATGCGGAAAAGAAATTCCTGTAGTTATTACACCACGCCGTGCCGGAGACATTGCATGGTCATATGCTGACACAACTCTTGCCAAAAAGCTTCTGGGTTGGGAAGCACAGTCCGGACTGGATAAAATGTGTGCAGACAGCTGGAATTTTACAGTGAAAAATCCTGAGGGAATTTAGAAGGGAATA
The DNA here is from genome assembly GCF_051893655.1 of Porcipelethomonas sp. NCBI lineage: Bacteria > Bacillati > Bacillota > Clostridia > Eubacteriales > Oscillospiraceae > Porcipelethomonas > Porcipelethomonas sp. The sequence continues at coordinate 1,408 of NZ_JBJFHN010000047.1, forward strand.
AGAGGAGCTTTTTGCAATGAAAAAGCTCCTCTTTAATTTTATAGAATGAGAAATCAAATTTAATGCTGTAAAGTTTTTATCACATTATTCATTATTTTGGACGGTGTGTGTTATATACTTGTTAAATTTCATGAAACTGCGTAAAAACGACTGTATTTACGTTGCAATGATTAAAAAAATATGCTAAAATATAATAATATTCAAGGGTAACTGTTTGTAAACAAAGCAGAATGGAGATTTTATATGAACGAATCACTTTTATGGTATAATAATCCCGCAGAGGATTTTAACAGTGCAATTCCTGTGGGAAACGGCAGAATAGGCGGAATGGTTTATGGTAAACCGGAGAATGAAATAATTCAGCTTAATGAAGATTCAGTATGGTCAGGAGGAAAAAGAAACCGTATTAATCCGGACGCTGCGGATGGCTTAAAGGAAGTCCGGCAGCTTATTGAAGAGGAAAAAATACCTGAAGCAGAACAGCTTGCTTTCCGTAAGCTTCAGGGAGTAACTCCTGACAGCAGACATTATATGCCTTTGGGTAATCTTTATATAGATATGAAATTATCAGGTATAGCCAAAGAATATAAAAGAGGACTTGACCTTGAAAATGCTGTTGCATTTACAGAATTTGTGTCCGGTGAAACAATGTATAAACGTGAAGTTTTCGTTTCTGAACCGGATAATGTAATGGTTGTGCATTTTACCGCAGAAAATGGTACTCTTGAAATATGTGCATCAATTGACGGCAGAGATGATTATTATGATGATAACCGTCCGGTAAGGGATAATATAATAATGTATTCAGGCGGTTCGGGCGGACGGGATGGACTGTTTTTTGCAGCTGCTCTTTCAGCATCTTCATCAGACGGAAAAGTTTATACTCAGGGCGGTAAGATTTATATAGAAAATTCAACGGATGCTATGCTGATACTGGGTGTCAGAAGCAGTTATTATACAGAAGAAGCTTATGAAGATGCAGCACTGATGGATGTAGAATACGCACTGGAATGTACATGCGATGAACTGAGATACAGACATATATGTGATTATGGTGAATTGTATGACAGGGTTTCATTTTCACTTAATGATAACAGTGAAGGCGGATGTGACCTTCCTACTGATGAACGTATTCTGAGAATGAGAGGAAATGACTTTGACGACAAGGAGTGCGACAGACATATTCACGATAACGGTCTGATGGTACTTTATTTTAATTACGCACGGTATCTGATGATTTCCGGAAGCCGTCCGGGATCTCTTCCTCTGAATCTTCAGGGTATATGGAATCAGGATATGCAGCCAAAATGGGGAAGCAGATTTGTTGTTAATGTTAATACTCAGATGAATTACTGGTGTGCAGAAACCTGCAACCTATCAGAATGCCATGAGCCTTTGTTTGATTTGCTTGAAAAAATAAGAGAAGACGGACATGTTACTGCAAAAGAAATGTACGGATGTCCGGGTTATGTATGTCATCATAATACTGATTTGTGGGGAGATACAGCACCTCAGGATCTGTGGATGCCGGCAACCTTATGGCCGATGGGCGGAGCATGGCTGGCACTGCACGTATTTGAACACTATGAATATACTCAGGATAAGGAGTTTCTTAAGGAAAAATATTCTTTAATGCGTGAAGCAGCAGAATTTTTTACAGACTATCTTATTGAAGACCGTGAGGGAAGACTTGTAACTTGTCCGTCAGTATCCCCTGAAAATACCTATCTTACAGAAAGCGGAGTAAAGGGATGCTTGTGTTCAGGACCGTCAATGGACAGTCAGATAATAACTGTTCTTTTTAATGATGTTATAAAAAGCTCAGAAATTCTGGATATTGACCATGAATTTGCCGGAAAGCTTGAAAAAATGCTGGAAAAGCTTCCAAAGCCGGAAATCGGAAAATATGGTCAGATCAAAGAATGGGCAGTTGATTATGATGAGGTTGAAATAGGACACAGACATATTTCACAGCTGTTTGCACTTTATCCGGCAGATCTTATAACGCCTTATAAAACACCTAAGCTTGCCGATGCGGCAAGAGCAACCCTTATCAGACGCCTCATTCATGGGGGAGGTCATACCGGCTGGAGCAGAGCATGGATAACAAATATGTGGGCAAGACTTTTTGACCGTAATATGGTTTATGAAAATCTTCAAAAACTTATTGCATATTCTACAAGTCCTAATATGCTTAATGATCTTCCGCCTTTTCAGATCGATGGTAATTTCGGCGGTGCTGCCGGAATGGTCGAGGCTCTTATGCAAAGCCACAGCGGAGAAATAAATCTTCTTCCTGCACTTCCTGAAGAATGGAAAAAGGGAGAAATTAAAGGACTCAGAGCAAAGGGAGGCTTTGAGGTGTCTATAAAATGGGATGAGGGAAAGCTTCAGACAGCAGAAATAAAATCACTGTGCGGTAATAAATGCGTACTCCGCCCGAATACTGTTGCAAGCGTTTCCTGTGACGGGAAAAATGTCAATTCTCTTCAGGCTGATGGTCTCGTTTCTTTTGATACTGAAAAAGGCAGGGTTTATACTATAAGGAGTTAAATAGAGTATTATCATGAAAAAGTTTAAAAAAACGGTATTATTTCTGATGGCAGTATTTATGCTGACAGGCTGTGAGGAAATTTCCCAGGAACCACTTAACCGGACTGTGGATTCGTCTTCCTTGTCAGAGGAAGAGCCTGTTTTGGAATATGAAGAGGAAACGGTAGCATATACAGAATATGTAGCAGAAGTTCCGGAAATTATCAATACAGAAACAAGTATGCTTCTGGAAGCGGAGGATTGCAAGCTAAACGGCAGCCTTTATTCAGATGACCAGAGAAAGGGCTTTTCCGGTACTGGCTATGTAACCGGATTTTACGGAGGATCTGCTGACTATCTGGTTATACCAGCTGATATACCTGCAGCACAGCATTATAATATAACTGTATGTGTTGCGGCAGATACACAGGTGACAAATTCCGTTTCTGTAAATGACAGCGATATAGGTTCGTTTGTTATAGACAGTGAAGATGGAAATTTTGTTCGTGTAACATTCTACGGAGTGTATATGGATCAGGGTGAGGCAATTATTCAGATTAATTCCGGAAAAGAAAACTTTGATATTGATTATATAGAAATTACAAATAATGAGGATATATATGAAAATGATTTTGAAATCAATGCTGAACCAGTAACGCCAAAAGCATCATATGAAACAAAAAATCTTCTCAGATATCTTCAGGAAAACTTTGGGAAAAGTATTATTACCGGACAGTATGCCTCAAGCAGTAAAAATACTGAAATGGATCTTATTTACCAGAAAACAGGAAAATACCCGGCAATACGCTTCGGGGATATCGGAGGATATTCACAAGGAGAGCTGCCGGAGGAAAGTGAGATTCAGGCTGCAAAGGACTGGGCAGAAAAAGGCGGAATAGTAGGATTTATGTGGTACTGGAATTCTCCGGGTATTGATTCTTCCGTATATGCCAATGAAACTAAATTCAGCCTTAAGTCAGCTATGACAGAGGAAGATATATCCCAGCTTGGAATATCTGAAATAAATGATTTGTATGCTCAGGGAAAAATAACAAAAGAATGCCGGACGCTTGTAGAAAATATTGACGCTGTTTCTTCGGCGTTTTCAAGACTCGCAGAAGAGGGAATCCCTGTTTTGTGGAGACCCCTTCAGGAAGCTGGCGGCGGCTGGTACTGGTGGGGAGCAGACGGCGCTGAAGCATATAAATGGCTTTATAATCTCATGTACGACCGTATGACGGAATATCATAAGCTTGATAACCTGATATGGATATGGAACGGACAGAGTGAAGAGTATCTTGTTGACAGTGAAAAATATGATATTGCAGCAATTGATGTGTATCTGGGACCTAATGTAAAATACGGAAGCCGTTCAGAACAGTATCAGTGGCTGAAAAAGGTGACTGAAAGTGGAAAGATACTTGCTCTGGGAGAATGCAGCTCTGTTCCGGGAGTGGACGAGATGGTAAGAGATAATGCTTTGTGGTCGTTTTTCGGACTGTGGTACGGTGAATACCTTGACAGCGTATCGCCGGGAGCCGCTGATGTTTATACAACAGAAGAAGAGCTTATAAAAATGTATAATGCAGAAATTGCTGTAACTCTTGACAGCTATGCAGGTGTTTACGGTCATAGAAGTGAATGATAAGTAATGCGGCTTTATGTGGTTTTTCCGTTTCCGGTAAGCTTTGAAACTATAAGATATACTATTCCTCCGGCACACACGGAAATCGGAAGAGAAAGTATATTTTCAAATGGAAGAACCGGATAGACACACCATGCAGTCAGTCCGCAGAAAAGTCCTGAAATTAAAGACGGTGTAAATGTTTTCAAAAAATTTATGCGGATTCCGGCGGCTTTGGCATATACTATGGAAGATAAGATAAATATAATGAAATAGCATAAAAGAGTTGATATTGCAGCACCTGATACATTTATTTCGGGAATCGGTATAAGAATAAGATTTCCGGCAAGTTTTACTGCAACTCCGGCAAGCATAAGCTTTACCGGAGCATCTGCTCTTCCAATAGCCTGAAGACAGCTGAATATCGGAAAGGAAAGTGCAAGAAAAATCACAGCAATACCTAAAAAAGCCAGACTTTCTTCTGATACGGCACATTCCTGAACACGTCCGGGAAAAATAAATAAAAGTATAGGCTTTGCAAGAAAACAGATCCCGATTCCTGAGGGAACAGCTATAAATGCTGTTGCTTTCAGTACGTTTTCAGAAAGCTTTTTTACAGCTGATTTGTTTTTTACAGCCCAGCTTTCGGCAATATTCGGAAGTATTCCTTTGCCAAACATATTTGTGACAGAAGGTATCAGATTGAAAACTGTTACGGCAAGTCCGGTAAATGAACCGTAAATAAATTCGGAAAGCTCCTCAGTACTTATATTTTCAAGCCCATATTTACTGATGAGAAAGTCCGGGGCGGATTTAATTGTTTTATCAAGACAGCGAATAATCGTTGCAAGGTCTATAAGGGATGTAAGATTTGTAACGATGGAACCCAGAGCTACGGGGACAAGTATTTTAAAGAGTGCTTTGATAATGTTTCCGGTGCTTTCTTCATGACCTCCTGAAAGAAGAGGAGAACCTTTTTCAAGTCCTGTTCCGCGGACATACAAAAATGCAGTGCCGGCAAGGGTTGACAGGCTTATTCCCAGCACTGCGGCGGCTGCTGCTGTTGCAAGGATATCAGTTCCTTCAGGAAGAAACGGAAGAATTTTTTCCGGATTGTTTAAAACACAGGAACACATGGCAAGTCCGGCAGCCAGACGTACAAGGGCTTCAATAACCTGTGAAACCGCTGTGGGATACATGTTTCTCATACCCTCCCAGCAGCCGCGGTATACGGCGGTAATACAGCCAAAAAATACAGACGGTGCTATCATTAGTACTGAAAGCTCGGCTTTGGGACATGCAGTGACTTTGTATGCAAAGGGATGTGCGAGAATTGCTATTGCGGCAGTGCCGGCAAGTCCTACAAAGGAAAAAAGCAAAAGGGATATCTTATGTATTTTCCTGACATTCCGGTAATTTCCAAAGGCACAGTTTTCAGCTGTAAGCTTGGCAACAGCAGTTGTAAGTCCGGTAGCGGTAAGGGCGTAGACCGGAAGAAACAAACCGTAGGCACAGCTGAAATAGCTCATTCCAACGCCGCCTAACATGTTGGTAAGCGGGATTTTAAACAGTGCTCCGATACCTTTTGCAATAATTGCAGAGGCAATTAATATGACAGATCCCTTAAGGAAGCTTTGTTTTTTCAAATTCTGCTCCTTTCTGATAGTTCAACTGCTCAATAAATTAATATTAAAATTGTTGAAAGTGCATAATGATTTTCGGATTTATTAAAAAATATATTGCTACAAATGCAAATATGTGTTATAATTATATGCAGTTATATTTTAGCATATGAAACGAGGTAGAAAAATTTATGGCTTATAAATTTTCGGATAAGGTTTCCGGACTTCAGGCATCTGCAATCAGAGAGATCCTTAAATTCACAGCGGATCCGGAAGTTATTTCATTTGCGGCAGGAAATCCGGCACCGGAAGCATTTCCTACAGAGGAAATCGGCAGAATATCAGCTGATATTTTCAAAAATGATCCGGTTCTGGCATTGCAATACAGTATATCAGAAGGATACACTCCTCTGAGAGATCTTCTTAAAAAACAGCTTGAGGCAAAGAACTGCTTTGATCCTGAAAGAGATGATCTTATTATTACATCAGGTGCTCAGCAGGCAAACGAGCTTTCATGCAAGGTTCTGTGCAACGAGGGAGATACCCTGATCTGCGAATCACCGAGCTTTATCGGCTCTCTGAACGCATTCCGTTCCTATAACGTAAATCTTAAGGGCGTGGAAATGGAAAAGGGAGGAATGAAGCTGGACGTTCTTGAGGATGTACTCAAAAACAGTAACGGTCAGAAAATGATTTATGTAATTCCGAATTTCCAGAACCCTACCGGAGATACTATGACTCTTGAAAAAAGAAAAGGCTTATATGATCTGGCATGCAGGTATGATGCAGTGATTTTAGAGGACAATCCTTACGGGGATCTGAGATTTGCCGGAGAAGATGTTGTTTCAATAAAGAGCATGGATACTCAGGGCAGAGTTATTTATTCAGGAACATTTTCAAAAATCCTCGCTCCCGGACTGAGAGTGGGATATGTTGCAGGTCCTAAGGAAATAATACAGAAGATTATTGTCTGCAAGCAGGTGGCGGATGTTCATACAAATATCTGGGCACAGGTTCTTTGCTGCCGCTTTATGTCTGAATGTAACCTTGAAGAGCATTTTGCAAAGCTTCGTGAAATATACCGTAAAAAGTGTAGCCTTATGCTTGACAATATGGATAAGTTTTTCTCAAAGAAAGTAACATATACAAGACCTGAGGGCGGATTGTTCATATGGGCAGATCTTCCGGAAGGAAGCGATATGATGGACTTCTGCACAAGGGCTGTAAGGGATTACAAGATCGCTGTTGTACCGGGAACTGCATTTATGATAAACGAAAATGACAAGACAAATTCTTTCCGTCTGAATTTCTCAACTCCTGCAGACGAACAGATCGTGAAGGGAATAGAAATTCTTGGAAATATGACAAAGGAAATACTTGATTAATATTTTAATTCAGAAAGGAAAAGATAAAAATGGCTGGAAAACGTTCTATTCTGGACAGATATACAAGTTCACAGAAATATATAGTTTCAAGAGGAAAGGCACTGACATTCCCGTCAGAACCGTTTAAGAAAAATTTTGCCAAGGACGAAGTATACGGTGCTGTTGTGGACATTCCTATGTCTCCTACAGTTCTTGCAAGTCTTGTTTGCTTTGCAAATGGTGCGGCTAACCTTTATTTTAATCTGGGCGGAGAATATGTAAATGCAGCAGGACGCTACAGAGGTGTTGCACAGGCTTCCTATGACTTTATAAAGAATGCTTCAGGCTGTCTTGAAGGCTGTGAAAAGACTACTAAATTCGATATGCCTACAGCTGGTAAGAACTTTGTTTATCTTCTGACTAAGGGCGGAGTGTATAAAACTGTAATTACTCCAAATGCAATTCCTACAGAGGCTGAAAACAAGAAAAGACTGCATTATTACTACCAGAGAGTTATGGCTGAACTCAGAACAGCTCAGCTTAAGGATCAGGCGGCAGGAATCAGTGATGGGTATATTTCAGTAAAATAAGAGAATATTAACAGAATTATTATTGAAAATTATGAATATTTCTATTAAAATGCCGAAGTTGAAAAAAACTATTGCATTTTATCGGATTTTGAGGTACTATATAAAATACTGACTCAGGAAAACAGGTGAATGTATGGTAGAATTTGAGTTCAAGGAAACATACAATATAGATGATCTGCTCGAAATAATGGCAATTCTGCGCAGCCCGGAAGGCTGTCCGTGGGACAGGGAACAGACTCACGGCTCAATAAGACAGGATTTTATTGAAGAGGTTTATGAAGCTGTTGAGGCTATTGATTTGGATGACAGGGAGCTTCTTCGTGAGGAACTGGGAGATGTCCTGCTTCAGGTGGTCTTTCACTGCCAGATTGAAAAGGAAAAGGAAAGCTTTGCTTTTGCAGATATATGCGATGAGCTTTGCAAAAAGCTTATTGTCAGACATCCTCATGTTTTCGGTCAGGTGACTGTTGCAGATTCCGGAGAGGTTCTGAAAAACTGGGACAGTATAAAAAAAGAAACCAAGGGACAGAAAACCTATGGAGATACGCTGGAAAGTGTGGCAAAATCACTGCCGGCGCTTATGAGAGCCCAGAAGCTTGGCAAAAGAGCCATGAGAGCCGGAATGGACTTTAAAGGCGTTCAGGATGCTTTTGAATGCGTTAAATCAGAGACTTCTGAGCTTGAAGAAGCTATAGCACAGGGAAATCAGGAGCATATTGAAGAAGAACTCGGAGATCTGATATTTTCATGCGTAAATACTGCCAGACATCTGGGGATAGATGCGGAACAGGCACTTGACAAGGCCTCAGAGAAGTTTATTAAAAGATTTAAGGAAACTGAAAAATTAGTAACGCTGAGCGGAGCTGATATGAAGGCTCTTAGCATAGATGAGCTTGACGCATACTGGCGTCAGGCAAAGCAAAATATTTGATTTAGGATCAAAAGAAAAACGGAGGAAATTAATAATGACAAAAGCAGAATTAATTACACAGGTTGCTGAAAAGAGCGAACTTTCTAAAAAGGATGCTGAAAAGGCAATTTCAGCAGTTGTTTCATCAATTACAGAAGCACTTACAAATGGTGATAAGGTTCAGCTCGTTGGATTTGGTACATTTGAAGTACGTGACCGTAAGGAAAAGGAATCAAAGAATCCAAGAACAGGCGAAAAGATTATTGTTCCGGCAAAGAAAGCCCCTGCATTCAAGCCTGGTAAGGCACTTAAGGATGCTGTAAACGCTTAATTTAAAAAATATTTCGGGCGGAGTTTTTCTCTGCCCTTTTTGTTTTCAGGAGGGAATTATGAGACTTGACAAATATCTGAAAATTACAAGACTGATAAAACGCAGAACTATTGCCAATGAAGCATGTGACGCGGGAAAGATAGTCGTAAACGGCAAGGTGGCAAGAGCATCATATGACGTCAAGGTTGGAGATATAATTGAAATAAATATGGGTACTAAACCGCTTAAAGCCAAGGTTCTCAATGTGACCGAATACGCAACAAAGGATACCGCCGCTGACAATTATGAAATAATTTTATAAATCCAGATTTTTAAGAATTTTTCCAGATATCAGAATGTGACAGGATTAGAACAAAATATGTCTTGACATTTTCACTAAAAAAGTATAAAATAAATATATTGTATAAACTTGCACAATTATTACTGCGGCTTTTTATGCGGCTGTAATTAAATCATAATTTTTAATGTGTAATAGGGTTTTATGTGTTTAATTTTTTGTTATATATGATGATAATAAATTTTAATTCCTGCAAAATATGCATGCTAAAATGAAAATATGAATACGATTATGGCAACATTATCCTGCCGGGGTAATACAGTTATTGTACAATTTCTATAACTATATCGGAGGAGGTAATGTGCGGGCAATGACTACATTTACTATTGCTGTTATCTGCTGTGTGGCATCGCTGATAGTCGGGGCAGTTGTTTCCGGATTGATTTGTTTCAGACAGGGAATCGCTTACAGACAAAAACAGGCTGAGTCAATGATGGGTTCCGCTGAAAAAGAGGCTGAACGCATTCTGGCAGATGCTGACAAGGAAGCAGAATCCAGAAAAAAGACGGCACTTGTGGAAGCCAAGGATGAAATACACAAGCTTCGTTCAGACGCTGAAAAAGAAATAAAGGACAGGCGGTCTGAAATTTCACGACAGGAAAGACGAATTCAGCAGAAAGAAGAAAATCTGGACAAGAAAAATGATAATTTGGAACGCAAAGAGGATATTCTTCAGAACAAGATTAAAAATGCGGACGAAAAATTAAAGGAAGCTGAAACAATCAAGAAAAGTCAGATGGATATTCTTGAGCGTATTTCAGAATTTACGAAGGATCAGGCAAAGGAATACATACTGAATATGCTTGATGGAGATCTGGTTCATGAAAAGGCAGTAAAAATTGCAAGCTATGAACAGCAGATCAAGGATGAATGTGATGAAAAGGCAAGGAGCTATATTTCGCTTGCCATCGCAAAATGCGCTGCTGAACAGGTTTCAGAGGCGACTGTTTCTGTAGTTCCCCTTCCTAACGATGAAATGAAAGGAAGAATTATCGGACGAGAGGGAAGAAATATCAGAACTTTTGAAACGCTTACAGGAGTGGATCTCATTATTGATGATACTCCTGAGGCAATTACTCTTTCATGCTTTGACCATGTAAGACGTGAGGTTGCAAGAATTGCCCTTGAAAAGCTTATCGCTGACGGACGTATTCACCCTACACGTATCGAAGAAATGGTTGATAAGGCAAGACGTGAGGTTGAATACAGAATAAAACAGGAAGGCGAAAGAGCTGTAATGGAAACAAATGTCCATGGTATAAACCATGAACTTATCAAGCTTATCGGACGTCTGAGATTCCGTACCAGCTATCGGCAGAATGTTCTTGATCACTCAATTGAAGTAGCACAGCTTTCCGGTATTCTGGCATCAGAACTGGGAGTTGATGCAAATCTTGCAAGACGTGCAGGACTGCTCCACGATATCGGTAAGGCTCTTACTGCTGAAATTGAAGGTTCTCATGTACAGATCGGCGTTGATGTCTGCCGTAAGTATAAGGAAAATGCTGAAGTAATTCATGCTATTGAAGCACATCATAATGATGTTGAACCCAGAACGGTTATTGCTTGTATCGTTCAGGCAGCAGACGCTATTTCAGCTGCAAGACCGGCTGCAAGAAGCGAAAATTATGAAAATTATATAAAACGCCTTGAAAAACTTGAGGAAATATGTACTTCCTATGAAGGCGTTGAAAAATGTTATGCAGTTCAGGCAGGACGTGAAGTAAGAGTCATGGTAACACCGGAGGTTGTAAATGATGAACGCATGGTTATTGTTGCAAGAGATATTGCAAAACAGATTGAAGATGAAATGGATTATCCTGGTCAGATAAAGGTCAATATAATCCGTGAAAGCCGTGCGGTTGAATATGCAAAATAAATTTTAATTATGTGAGCGCTGTGTATATTTATACACAGCGTTTTTGTTTATAAAAATTAATTATATCAAGGAACGATATCGCTTGCAGAATAAATTTTTTGAATACATCCGCCCAAAATGTATAAACTACATTTGGAGGCTTAGTTTATGAGTATTGTTTTTATTCGTGCAATTATTTTATATATTATCGTTATTTTTTCTGTAAGACTTATGGGTAAGCGTCAGATAGGCGAGCTTCAGCCCTCAGAGCTTGTTATTACCATTCTGGTTTCAAATATAGCGACTCTTCCGCTGGAAGATCTTAATATACCTCTTTCCATGGGAATACTGCCTATACTTTCACTTGTATGCTTTGAGGTTTTAATGTCCTGGGGAACGTTAAGATCAAAACGCTTAAGACATATTGTTTCCGGTTCTCCTAAGGTTATTATAAAGGACGGTGTTCTGGATCAGAAGGTAATGAAGGATCTGAGATTTTCTGTGGATGATCTTATGACCGCTTTAAGAGGAAGCAGCATATTTGATATAAGCGATGTACAGTTTGCAGTGGTTGAAACAAACGGCAGTGTATCTGTTTATGAAAAGTATTCACGGCGAAATGTTATAAATCAGGATATGAAGCTTAAGGGAGAATCTATTGACCCTCCGATGATTATTATTTCTGATGGCAAGATTATAAAACAAAGTCTTGAAGAAAGCGGACTGACAAATAAATGGGTTACAGATCTGCTTAACAAAAAGCATCTTGCTGAAACGGATGTTTTTATGCTTACAGCGGATAAAAGCGGAAATTATACTCTGATAAAAAAAGGAGATTCAAATGGGAAGAATTAAGGTGAGTCTGGCGATTCTTGTTTCAATAATTATTTTGTGTATCTGTACTATTTTTGTACTTGATAATAAGACCGACAAGGTTATTGAACTTCTTGATGAAACAAAAAAATACTCTGATGAGGGTGATACGCAAAAGGCACTTGAATCAGTGAAAATACTTGAAAAGGAATGGGAACAATATCAGAGTTTTGCCAGTATATTTGTGAGAAATGATAAGATTACAAGTGTACAGACATCAATGTCACGCCTGAGACCGTTAATCGAAAATAATAATGATGAGCTGAACGCAGAATTTGAAAATGCAAGATCCAGTCTTGAATGGATAGTTGAAAGCGAGATACCCAGATTTTCAAATATTATGTAACAGGTAATTTGAGTTAACATTGTTGAAATTCTTGACTTTTTTGAGTATTAGTCGTATAATATAAATAATTAAAATGTCAGTTAAAATTTAAGGAGAAAATAATGAGTATTAAATTTCATCTTCCCGATTTTGCAGTTCACTATCGTTTTAATATGGTATTTCTTGCGATGCTTAAGAACTGCCCTCAATATTTTCGGGAGGGTGTTGAAATAGGTTCGGTTTACGGAACTTTTCCGCAGTCCTTGTGGAACGGTGGACGCACTGTGCAGGGTATCTGCGACAGAAAATATGTTAGGACAGTTGTAAAGTCATTTAATGATATGGGGATACCTTTACGTTTCACTTTTTCAAATCCGGTGCTTACTGAAAGACATTTAAAAGACGATTTCTGTAATTTTGTTTTAAAGACTGCAAATAACGGTATGAACGGTGTTATAGTTGTGTCCCCGATTCTTGAGCAGTACATAAGAGAAAATTATCCTAAATATAAAATAACAAGTTCAACCTGTAAGCGTATAACAGACCTTAACAATCTGAATGAAGAGGTTGAAAAGGACTATGATATTGTAGTTATTGACTATGATTTCAATAATAAATTTGAACTTCTTGAACAGGTAAAGAACAAGGAAAAATGTGAGATCCTTGTTAATGCATGCTGCCGTCCGGGGTGTAAAAGCCGTGTTCAGCATTACCGTGATATTGGCCGTACACAGATTGCCCTTTGTGAGCATCTTAAAAATAATCCGAAAAAACCTTTTAATCCTTCTGATTATGGAATAAGTATGGAGCATGATGTCAACTGTCCGTATATGGATTATGATGCTGCAGATGTCAGACAGCTTTCAACACATGTAAATCCTGATGATCTTTACAATAAATACGTACCCATGGGATTCAGACAGTTTAAAATCGAGGGCAGAACTGCAAATATATTCAATTTGATAGAGTGTTATTTGTATTATATGATAAAGCCTGAATATAAGGATAAAGCAAGACTTGATCTTTGCAAAAACCTTATAAATAATGGAATTATTAATGAGAGTAACTGATTAATTAAAAATGTTAAGGGAGCTTTTATGAAGCTCCCTTATTTACTTTAAATTTAAGTTTTTTTATAGTCTGAGAGGGATAAAATCCCGGCAAAGTATTTTATGAAAATTCAAATTTCTCAATAATTTTTTTAGCATCCTGTATACGGATGCCTTTTATTTTATTGGATTTAGGTGTTTCCGCATTAAAATAAAAATCCATTCGGCATCTGCCTAATTTTTTATCGACAGGATTCTGAATTATCTGTACTTTAACAAGCTTTTCCTTGTCAGCCAGAATGGTATGGAATGCGTAAAAGCGGGAGTATCTTATACAGCAGAAATCATTTTCGATAGTAATACCCGAAGTGAAAAGAGCAGCTATTTTGACAACTAAAAGCCATACAAAAGGAATTTCCGCCATAATAGCAACGAACAGAACAATGTCATATATCGACGGCAGGAAACGGGAAGTCAAAAATGATGCAGCGGCAATCAGTATGATAAATGTAAGTGGAATACCAGCATAAGCCATAACAGCTTTTTTGTCTGCCTTTACTTTTCTTTTTGTAATATATTTTTTAAAATCAAGAAGATCAAGTGCACGATTAGCCTGCTGCCATGTTAAAATTGGCAAAAGAACCGGAAGTTCATTTTTCTGATTGCCATATCCGGAGCAGCTTATATTAACAGATGATGTATGAAAAATTTTCATGATAAGACTCTGACGCATATCGACATAGTTTATCTTATCTGGAATTATATGGTACATTCTTCTTGTAACTGCACCCATTTTTATTTTCAGCTGATTACGATCTTTTTTCATAACAAAGCCTGAGTATCTGAGCATATTTGCAATAAATGAAAGAAGCCATGTAGCAATTGCAATAAAGCCTAATATAATTGCTGCCGGAGGGATTTTCAGTGCAAGACGAGCAGAAAGACTGTTTGCCAGTCTGAAAAATTCGTCAAGTTCATTTTCAATAAGATCTTTTGCGATTCGTCCCGACTGAAATAACAATGTG
>NZ_JBJFHN010000048.1:0-15708 GCF_051893655.1 Porcipelethomonas sp.
AGCTCTTGTAATTTCTTCGTTGGTCAATTCATCCTGTCTAATTAAAAATTTATTGATTTTAACCATATCTACAACATTTACATAATTATCACCATTTATATCTCCTAAAACAGTATCAGGACTTTCAGTTGAATTTTCAGTTATATCTGTTTCCGTAACTGATGTTGTAGTTTCATAAGGATCAGTAACAACTAACGTAGTTTCTGTTGCTGACTCGGTTACGTCAGTTATATCAGTTGGCGAAGCAGTAGTTTCTTCCGTTGTTTCCTGTTGAGTATTACTTTCGGTTGTCTCTTCTGGTTCATCACTTAAAAAGTTTGTAACCATTCCATACCAGTAATCACCCATTTTTTCATAGCCTGTTTCATTTGGATGTACACCATCCTGCAAGTCAGTTTCCGGATTTATAACACTGTTTATATCTGCAAATCTTACAGATTTGCCCTCAGACTGCATTTTTTCAACCAAAGTTTTGATTGATGCATTAAACTCATCAACATAATTTTTTATCATATTTATAAAATCTTCGTGATCGCTGTTATAATAAGCATCTCCATATGCCCAGAACCAGTCATATACTTCTTCTACGTTCATATACGGAATTGTCGAAACAAAAACTACATCTGTAGGATCCGTCATATCACTTAAAATAACATTTATCAGGTTTTCAAGTCGATCAGTAATTCCATCATTATACGCACTTAAGATATCATTTGTACCAATCTGGAGCAGAACAATATCAGGATTATAAGTTGCAATCATATCAGTTTCCTGAATTTTTTCCAGAATACCCTCCCGTGTTTCCGTACCAGTTATATGCTGAATTGCATATCCGCTGTAACCGGAATGGTCACCGTCATATTCAAATGTCACACCATTGCTGTCAGTATAAGAAGGTCGCCAACTTCCATAATTATTTGCACCAACCATATCAATATTATATCCATTTGTGTCAAGCTCATGATACAGATATTTTCGATAGCCGTCAGTACCGAAATAACCATGCGTAATGGAATCTCCTAAAGGCATAATTGAAATTTGCTTATTACTTTCGTTTTCCTCAGCTGATGAAAACAAAAGGCATGACATAATCAATGAAAATGAAGTTATGATGCTAACCAAAAATTTAAATTTAATTTTCATATTTTTCTCCATTCTGAAATTAAAATAGTATAATTTTATTGTATAATAAAATCTAAAAAATGTCAAGCAATCTTGTCAGATTAATATCAACACATCATAGTAAAATCAATAAATCATTGTGCATTTTGACAATGAAATCATCTTGTCAGAACAATTAAATTATGCAACAGTTCCTTTGAAAATAATTCATAAATATGTTATAATAATATCAGGTTATTGTATTTAAAACAGTGTTGCATTAATTTTTAAGAATATTTAAAATTTGCAGTTTTACAATTCATTGTAAATATAATTTGTGAGGTATCAATTAATGGATTTTAATATTGGTGAATATATTGTATATTGTTCAAAGGAAATATGCAGAATAGAAAGTATAGTGAAAAAATGTTTCAATGGAATTGATGAAAATGAATATTTCAAGCTGATTCCCATAGGAGTAAAAAATTCATCATATTATATTCCCTGCAACAATTGTGATTCAAAAATCCGAAAACTTCTTTCAAAAGAAGAAATATATCATTTGATTGAAGAAATGGCTTATGCAGAATCAGACTGGTGTGAAGATAAAAATATGCGAAAAAATCTGTTTAACTCAGTATTAAAAAGTGATGACTATCACAGATTGATTTCAATGATGCATTCACTTTATATTCAACAGGAAAATCAGCGCTCAAAGGGCAAAAAACTGCTGGCTGCGGATGAACGTGCCATGCATGATGCTGAGCATCTTATTCATCAGGAATTTGCATTTGTACTTGGAATTGAAGAGAATCAGGTTGAAGATTTTATAAAACAAAATATAAAAACAACAAAAAAAGGTGCGGTTTAATTCCGCACCTTTTTGCATATTCAGACAAATACGTATAATTTATTCATTTTCAAGCTGTTTAAGACATTCAGAACAAACATATTTGTCTTTAAATTCAGTTAAATCATCCTGTGAACCGCAAAAAATGCATTCATTATGAAACTTACTGATAATGATTTTATCATCTTCAACACGAACATCTACTGCGGATCTTATTTCCATACCCAGTTTTTTTCTGATGTCTTTAGGCAGAACGATTCTTCCAAGATCATCAATAGTTTTTGTTATTACTGTATCTTTCATGATAACACTCCATATTTCTAGTTTTTATTATATTATAATATTTTTGTCGAATTTTGTCAAGTGAATATCCTGATAAATTTTGTATAAAATTTAATACGGACTAAATATTTTCATTATTGCCATAGCTGTTTTTATTCCATCAACTGCTGCAGACATAATTCCCCCTGCATACCCTGCTCCTTCTCCGCACGGGAAAAGATTTTCAGCTGATACGGAATTTAAATTTTCTGTCCTTGTAATTCTTACCGGAGAGGAAGTTCTGGTTTCAGGTGCGGTCATTAATGCATTTTTATTGCCAAAGCATTTCATTTTGTGTGAAAATTTATCCAGTCCTTCTGCAAGCATTGACGTTACAAATTCCGGAAAAATCCTGTTAAAATCGCAGGGAAATACTCCCCTGTCATAGGTCGGAATAATATCTGACTTTACTGACGGACTGCCATTTATGAAACCATTCACTGTAGTTGCCGGTGCATCGTTTTTTCTCTCTGCACACTCAAATGCCCGTCTTTCCACAGAACGTGCAAAATCCACTCCGTCAAGGACTCCATTTCCGAAATCAGAGGATGATACTGATACAACCATCGCCGCATTTGCATTGTCTCCGTTCCGGGCAAAAAGACTCATACCATTAGTTACTACAGTATTTTCTTCACTTGCTGCCGGAACAACATGTCCTCCGGGACACATACAAAAAGTGTATACACATCTTCCGTCCGGACGTCTGTATGAAAGCTGGTATTCCCCTGCCGGCAGATTAGGATTTCCTGCATATTTTCCGTAAAGACTGCGGTTTACTTCCTCCTGCTTATGCTCAATTCTCACACCAATTGAAAAAGGCTTGGATTCCATAAAAATTCCCTTGTTTAAAAGCAATGAAAACGTGTCTCTTGCAGAATGCCCTATAGCCAGTACAAGAGCCGAAACTTTTGTTTCATTTTCATTGTATGTCACACTTTCTATCTTTCCGTTTTTTAAATTTATATCATCAAGTCTGGAATCAAATAAAATTTTTCCTCCCAGAGATATTATACGCTCTCTGATAGATTTTACTATGCTGCGAAGATTGTCCGTACCAATATGAGGTTTTGCCTTTATTAAAATTTCATCCGGTGCACCAAACTCGACAAACTTTTCCAGAACATATCTGCAAAGAGGATCATTTATTCTTGTAGTAAGTTTGCCGTCTGAAAATGTTCCGGCTCCCCCTTCTCCGAACTGCACATTAGACTGAGTATTAAGCCTGCCTCCTGACCAGTAATCCGCAACGTCCTTTATACGCCTGTCAACAGACTGTCCCCTTTCAATAATAACAGGTCTGTAGCCGTATTCTGCAAGAACCAGACCACAGAACATTCCCGCAGGACCAAATCCTGCAATGACGATATCCCCGTTCTTTTTTTTCCCTGATATTTCTGGATTAAAGCTGCTTCCTGCTACATAACGGCATCCTGATTTGCGGCATATTTTCTTCTCCAGCTCATCGCTTTCAGCTTTTATAAAAACCGAATAAACAAAATGTATATTATCATTATGCCTGGCATCCAGTGATACCTTGTTGATGCCGCAGTTTATTACATCTTTTCTGGTAATTCCGGCATATTTAAGAGCCTTTTTTATAATTGATTCCTGATTTTCATCTAACTTACCTTTTATCTGATTTACTATAACCGGCATTTATTCTTCCCTTTCATTTTTTTGTTCTGATAAAATTTTCATCATTTCTTCTTCTGCATTTTTATCTGCATTATGAAATTTTTCACACGGAACATTTCCGCATACTGACCAGTAATCACAATAGTCACAAGGGGCAGAATCCTGCATTATAAGAGGATCTGCACTGATATTTCCGCTGTATAGCTCTTCACAGATATTAAGCATAAGCTTTTTTGTATACTCCCTTAAATTTTTAAACTGTGCAGAAGTAAGGCAGGAAGATGAACGTTTATTCAAAAGTACTTCCCCGGTTCCACCATCATCTTTGAGTAATTTAGCAGGGATATATATTCCCTGAATGTCCTCTTCCATAGCCTTTAAAACAGTACGCTCTTTAAGTACCACGCCGTTCATTTTGCAATGACTGTTAAGATAGTCCTCTATGCTGCCTGAATCGTCACGGTCTCTGCCACAGGCAATTTCCCCGGAAGGCATATATAATACCCCTGCCGGAATATAATCCTTATACTTTCCGTTTATTCCGGTAACTGCAAAAAGATAAATCAGCATCTGCATATTTATTC
Source organism: Porcipelethomonas sp. (assembly GCF_051893655.1). Lineage (NCBI taxonomy): Bacteria > Bacillati > Bacillota > Clostridia > Eubacteriales > Oscillospiraceae > Porcipelethomonas > Porcipelethomonas sp. The sequence continues at coordinate 4,495 of NZ_JBJFHN010000048.1, forward strand.
CATAAAGGAGAGATGAAACGGAAAAGGTTTTTTTTCCGAGCTTTCCGGTTTTATAATCAATTACTCTGATATATTTTTCACCGTTTTCCTCGTAAATATCTACTCTGTCAATAACTCCTCTTAAAAATATTTCAATACCGTTATCTGCTTTAAGAACAGGAAGATTATTTTCATTTATATTGAATTCAAATGCTACCGGACGAAACTGTGATTGTCTGAGTTCATTCTGAAGATGAAGAATTATCTGAAGAATATTTTCCCTGATATTAATAATATTGCTTTCAAGGCGTGGAGTTTTTACTGCATTTCCTCCCATATTATCATTCAGATAGCTTTCAGTACATTCATTGATGATTTTACTGATTTTGTCTTCAGTAAGGCTGTCAAATTCAGCCTTGCTGCTGCATGAACCAACAACTGCTTCCATACACTGATGAACAAGATTTCCCTGTTCAAGACTTCCGATTTCACGCTTTCTTTTTGCTCTGAGCTTAAGACCAGTATTGCAGAAAAATTTAAACCGGCATAAATTAAATTCCTCAAATCCAGTTGCAGAAATATTAAGCCTTTGAGAATACATCTGCTTAACAAGTTCTTTATTTTCAATCTTAAAATCTCTGCCGGCGGCTGCTTCTTCAAGATAATCAATTCGAGAGGAATAATAAGGATTCTGTTTCAATACTGTTCTGAGACTTGCTGTATCCTGATTTTTATTTCCAAAATTCTGAACATAGTTAAAATATGCAGCCTGTGGAGTGGACGAATAAAACAGAATATTTTCCTCACAAGCCAGATGAAAAATATCATTACCAAACATATTAATTATCTGTTTTATGACAGATGCAGGATATCGTGTTCCACCCATATTGTCATTCAGCGGATAAGATATATATAGTTTATCAGACGCATAAGTCAACGCTTTATATACAGCAAGCTTTTCATCAGAAATAATTTCATCAGCACTCCTTGAAAGATGAAAACCTGCATTTTCAAATTTTATCCTGTCTTTTTCATTCAGCAATCCTCCGGGCTTTCCGGCTGCCGGAAAAAAGCCTTCGTTTACGCCAGCAATAAACACTGCTTTCGGAGATTCCAGACGAGCAGTTTCAGTATGTGCGATGCGGACTCCGTCAAGAGTCTGCGGCGGAGTTGAATAGGTTATCTGCTTTAAAACAGCGGTAAACAGTTCACGGAATTCTTTAAGAGAAACCTCTCCACCGATGTCGGAAATGGAATCTAAAAATTTAATCATCATATCCCAGATTCTTTTCTGTTCTTTTGCCTGATATTCCAGTCCGGTTTCATTAAGATGGTTTATAAGTCTGGACACCTGTTCCGGAACATGAGTTTCCTCAAGAAATTTATAAAGATTTCTGCATATTTCACGGCAGTTTTCTCCCTGACATTTACGGCGCAGGTTAACAAGAGGTTCTGTTATTTTTTTTCTTGTTTCTTCAATTCCGGGATTTTTTTCAATATCAGCGGTAAAAGGCTTAAACCACTGCTCCCCTGTTATATCCCATTCAAAGCAGTAATTTTCAATTGCCGAGATTTCATCTATGGACATATTATTAAGTCTTGTTTTAATGTATTTTAAAATCATTTCTGTATCAGGTTTTGATTCACTTATTATATCCACAACCGATGTCACAAGCTGCATAAGTGAGGTGTGAAATGCACTTTTTTTTATATCTGAAAAATAAGGAATATTATACTTTTTAAATGCTGCTTCAAAAATATAGGTATATTCCTCCAGCTGACGGGAAATCACAGCTATATCGCTGTATTTATACCCATTATTTCTTACCAGGTTATTTATATGTGAGCAGATATGATCAGCCTCTTCATAAAGATCTCTGCATTCTGTTATATTGATATTTTCTGAATGTTCAAATTTACTGCTGTTATTTCTCATAATATTCTTATTGAGAAAAGCAAGGTCATGGTGCTGATAACGCTTTAAATTTTCCAGATTTACAGTATTGATTTTGATATTATATTTCTTAGCTGTCTGGTAAAAACTCTTCCATGTTTTTTCTACAGAATCAAAAATGCTATATTCATTCTGTCCGATATTTTCAAGTCTGAGGGCAATATAAACCTCTTTTGCCTGGGAAATAATCGTATCGATCATTTCATATTCGTCCCCGGTAAAGCTTTCAAATTCATCAAAAAAAACAATACTTCCGGAGAAGTAATCATTAATATCTGCAATAGCGGCTGATTCAGAAATATCTGTAAGACTGTCCTTGAGACCGCAGACTTCAAGTGAATTATTATATACACTGTAAATCATAGCAAGATCTGTTATTTTTTCGTTATAGTCACTATTTTCAGCACTTATCATATTGATAAGCTTATCAGACATAATTCCACACTGTCTGAATTCTGTAATGATTTTAAGAGCTTCACCTGTAAAATCTGCTTTGGAAGACTGTCGGTCAAAATATTTAAATGATTTTTTTTCAGATAACTCCCTGATTGTTTTATACATAAGAATAAATTTTTGAACATCATCTGCATATTCACCGGATTTTCCTCCGAATTTTTCAAAAATCTCTTTTGACAGAGATGTAAAGCTCAGTGACAATATTTCATTGAATTTTTCCGCACCAAGAAATTCATAAAGCTTTTTATCATTTTCAAATGAAAATTGCTCCGGAACGATAAAAAATATTTTCTGTTCATTATGGTATTCACGAATCTTCTGCATAAGAAAATAAGATTTTCCAGTTCCGGCACCGCCCAGAATAAAATTAAGCAAATATAATTCCTCCAAATCAAACCGCACTTATAAATTTTATGTCATTATGTCCAAAATCGGACGCCGAAAATCAGCGTCCGATCTGTTTTTTTAACTATATCCGTTAAGCTTGTTATTTTTCATTATAGCAGGATAATACTTATATCCGTAGTCAAGATCAACATCACCGGAAATTCCATTTACTCTTCCGGTATGGCTGTACTGCCACATACCGTAATTACCCGAAAATGAAGGTTTTGAAACTCCTGTATGAGCTACCCATATATCATAGCTCGACAGTACACTGCTGTTCATCTTATCTTTTAAAAGACTTGCATAGCTGTAAACAGAAACATAATATTTATTGCTTTCCAGGTGTTCACAGAATACTTTTGTAATATTTGAAACTGCTGTAGTACTTAAATAGTTCTGACTAGGATCTTCAAAGTCAAAGGATACCGGATAGCTGAGCTTATAACCTTTTATAGTATCATAGCACACTTTAGCTTCTTTTAAAGCTTCAGATGTACTGACGGCATAACTGTACCAGTAAACTCCGCAATCAAGTCCGGCAGCCTGAGCACCCTTTATATTCTTGTGAAAATTAGCATCGACCTGATTATATTCCATTCCATATCCTGCACGTATCATTACAAAATCAATACCAGCTGCTTTCACCTTTTTCCAGTCAATATTCCCTTGATATCTTGAAACATCTATGCCATCATATACTTTTTTTGTAGTAGTTACTGTTGTTTTTTTAGTTGTAGTAGTAGCTTTGGTAGTTGTAGTAGTTGTTGTGGTGGTTGTAGTTGTCGTTGTTGTAGTAGTTGTTGTGGTAGTTGTTGTCGTTGTGGCTTCTGCACGAAGTCTTCCCTTATATTTTGTTACAGTTACCGCCGTTACTGCCGGAGAAAGTGATGTGACAGTAGATTTTTCAGAAACATCAGTCGTTACCGCCGGCGCAGTTTCTTCTGTTGTATAGAACATATCAGAATCTACTTCAAAGCCGTTTTCATCAATTAGTTCATAAGTATTGGATTCAGGATCATAATTTATGTAAGCGGCACTTTCACTGTCGTATGTAAGGGTTTCATCAAGAAGAGTTTGAGCATTTATATTTATATTCATTGATGTCATAATAAATACCGTCAGAATGATAAAAATAATTTTTTTGGATTTCAAGTGCATAATTCTTCTCCTATTAATAAAATCAATTCAATAACATTATAACACAACTGTGCGTATTTTGTAACTGTTTATTAATAATTTCATTATTTTTTCTATGAATTACAAAAAATTCTTACATGTAATTTATATAAAATGCACAAAAATTTTTATAAATCTATAAAATATATAAAAATTTTACTTTCTAATTGAAATTTAAATAAGTTTATGGTATAATATTGAAGTTATCGCCGCATAAAAACGGCAGAAAATCAATACAAAAACGGAGGCTTAATATGGTTGTTATTGAAATGGAAAATGGTAAGGAAATAACAGTAGAATTATATCCGGAAACTGCACCTATTTCCTGTGAAAATTTTGAAAAGCTTGTAATGCAGGGATTTTATGACGGTCTTTGCTTTCACAGGGTAATTCCGGGATTTATGATTCAGGGCGGATGTCCTGACGGTACAGGTATGGGCGGTCCAGGATGGACAATAAAAGGCGAATTTGCTTCAAATGGAGTAAAAAATGATTTAAAGCATACAAGAGGCGTGATTTCCATGGCTCGCTCCATGATGCCGGATTCTGCCGGTTCACAGTTTTTCATAATGCATGATGATGCTCCTCACCTTGACGGTGATTATGCGGCATTCGGCAAAGTAATTGACGGTATGGACGTTGTTGATGAAATTGCAAATGTTCAGACAGATATGTCTGACAGACCTGTTACTCCACAGATCATAAAAAGAATGTACATAAAGTAATATTGCATACTAAAAAGTCACCTTTAATCAGGTGACTTTATTTTATAAATATTAAACTTATATTTCAAAATCAAGACAGCTTCTGAGCTTTGTATACGGTCTTACTTTGCTGTCAGCAATATTTACATGTTCAGGATGAACAGCGTATCCTTTCAGGGCCTCCTCACTTTCAAAGGTCGAATCCAGCATAAGATCAGCGTTTGAACTTTCAAGACGTCCTGTATTTACTTTTATTTCCAACAGTCCGGGAATTTTTCCCTGAAGTCCCTCAAGTCCTTCCTTGATACCTGCCTTGATATTTTCCTTTTCTTCATTTGAAAATTCATCTTTTAGTGTCCACAAAATAATATGTTTTACCATTATCTTTTCCTCCATAATATTTTAATCTGCATCCTGTTCCATTGCTTCAATCAGAAAGCTTACAGGTCTGAAGCCGTCATTGCAGGATATCATTGCAGATTTTTTATTTTTCATCCAGCCGTCATAAAGATTTTCTCCGCCATGTGATAAAGTCATCACAAATGCTGATATGCTTTCCCATGCACTGTCGCACATTCCCTCAGGTTTCTGCCATCCGTTGGCGATAAACACCTGACCTTCTTTCATATCACAGGCATGCTGAATCGGATTTTCATATTTTTCCATAAGATCTTTATAACAAGCCTTTTTCATGACAGTTATTCTGCATTTTTTCATTGATTATTTTCTTTTTCCTCCATAGAGCTTTTTTACTATTTTTTTGTTGGAAAAACTTCCATTTGCACGATTTTTAGCATCAGTATAAGCCCATATACAAATACACAGATAAAGTAAAGAAATAATTGATGATATAATCATAGCTCTCTTAAACCATTTGTTACTAAAAAAGCTTTTTGCCATAGATAAATTGAATTTTATAAATGAGCGATCAACATTATCCGCTGCTACCAGATCCACTTTGGCAATAACTTCATCTGAAAGCTTAAGTTCAATTTCACCAAGCTTCTCCCCTTTTTTTACCGGTGCTGTAACACTGTCTGCAAGCTTAATATTTTTCTGGATAGAGGTCGTATCAATATCATTATACCAGAGTGTTGAAAGTTCCTCTTTTGGTTTTACAAGTACATAACCGCTGCCATCGGAATCCTCAACCTTTATTTCTGCAATTTCTTCATCTTTGGAAAGTAGTACCTGATAATTGAAATTATCAAAAACCCATTCAATAAGATTGCATGCATCAATCAAATGATAATATTTTGAATCTCCGTTCTCATCATAAAACGGAGCATTCATAAGTACAAGCAGATACTTTATACCGTCTGAACTTGCCATAGTAATTAAATTTCGTCCGCCAAGCTGAAGATTTCCTGTTTTGATACCCTTTACACCATATACATAATAATCACTGGCAGCACTCATCATTATATTGGAATGACTCCATGTCCATTCCTCCTCATGAGCCGTGGTATAGCTTAAGGGCTTGACCTCATATTCTTCTGTTGTTGCAATATCTTCAAAACCCGGAACAGTCAGTGCATATTCTGTAATAAGTGCCATATCCTTTGCTGTTGAAACCTGCTTTGGGTCATATAGTCCATGGGGATTGGTAAACACCGTATTTTCAGCACCGATCTCCTTTGCTTTCTGATTCATTTTATCCACAAAAGCTGAAATATTCTGATTGCCGAAATAGTTTGCCAGGATATTTGCTGCCTCACATGAGGAAGTAAGCATTAATGCATAAAGATAGTCGGTGACAGTAAATGTATCTCCGTCCCATATTTCTGCATATCTTAAATCATCCGGATATTCATATTCCTCAAATTCAGCATAAAGCGACTTGTCCGCCGTAATGGTTACACTGTCGGGATCTTCACAGTTTTCCAGTACTACCACAGCGGTCATTATATCCACAAGAGAAGCCGGCATCTGCTCAGCGTCTGCATTCTTTTCATATACCACAGATTTGGTATCAAGATTTATTATATATGCCGACTGACTGTTTACGTCAAAGGGCGGAGTAAATGAAATAGCATCACAAATATTTGATGCAGATATATATATACCAATTAACATTGCCGACAAAACGGAAATGAATTTTTTCAAATTAAAACAACTCCTTGAAATTTCTAAAAGACAGCACAATATATGACTGTATTTTCTTTACCTTCTATTATACCAAATTTATAATAAAAATCAAACATTTTTATGAAAAAAATAAAAAGTTATTTACGGATTCTTTTTTTTGTGATAAAATATAGATTGTAATATTGCGAAGGAGGAATTTATTTGATTTATGTAACCGGAGACATGCACGGTGAATTTTCACGATTCAAAACCAAAGACATAAAAAAAATCAGGGAAAATGATACTTTGATAATCTGCGGCGATTTCGGGTTTATATGGGACGGATCCCGTCATGAGCAGTCTGTGCTTGATAAGATCGGAAGAATGAAATTCAATGTTGCATTTATTGACGGATGCCATGAAAATTTTGAATTGTTAAATAACTATGAAGTTATTGACTGGAACGGTGGAAAGGCTCAGCACATAACCGGAAATCTCGTTCATCTTATGAGAGGTCAGATTTATACGATTGAAGGAAAAAAAATTCTTGCTTTCGGCGGCGGACACAGTCAGGATTATGATTACCGCAAAAATCAGGACTGGTGGATAGAAGAACATCCTACCCACGAGGAAATAATTGAATCTATAAATAATCTGAGTATTTATGATAATGATATTGATTATATCGTAACTCATGAACCGCCTGCATCGCTGAAAGACTGTCTGGGAGTAGATGTTCTTCAGCGTCTTGAAATACATGCTTTTTTTGAGGATATAATAAGAGCCTGCCATTTTGAAAAGTGGTTTTTCGGAAAATGCCACGTTGATAAATACATACCTATGAAATTTTATGCTGTATTTGAGGATGTACTTCAGATGTATGAAATTGATGAACCGTAAATTTAAATTTATTTTACCCCCTTTTCTTTACAGAAAAAATGTGATATAATATATAACGCTTTGATTTTAAACATATTTTAACGGGAGAAAAAGAAATGTCATCATTAACATTTTGTGAATTAAAAAAACAAGCTTTAAACAAATATTTCGGAAAAATGAATGAAAGACAAAGAGAAGCAGTATTCGCTGTAAACGGTCCTGTTCTGGTACTTGCCGGAGCCGGAAGCGGTAAAACGACTGTTATAGTTAACAGAATCGCAAATATGATAAATTTCGGAAATGCATATTATGACGATGCTTATAACGGTTCAGATGAGGACTGTGCTTTTCTGGAAAACTATATAAACGGTGCTGAGGCGACTATTGAACAGCTGAAAGAAATTATTGCTGTAAGTCCGGTAAAGCCATGGAATATTCTTGCGATAACTTTTACCAATAAAGCTGCCGGAGAATTAAAGGAAAGATTATCTGCCATGCTGGGTGAAGACGGAGATAATATACAGGCTGCTACTTTCCATTCCGCATGCGTCAGGATCTTAAGACGTGAAATAGACAGGCTCGGCTATCACAGCAGTTTTACTATTTATGATTCTGATGACAGTCAGAGAGTTTTAAAAAGCTGTATGAATGACTTAGGAATATCTGAAAAACAATTTCCGCCAAAATCAGTCCTTTCAGAAATAGGATTTGCAAAGGACAGGCTTATGGATCCTGACGATATGGCTGATGATGCTTCCGGAGATTACCGGAAAATGGTTATTGCTAAAATTTACAAGGAATACCAGAGACGTCTTATTGATTCAAATGCTGTGGACTTTGACGATATTATAAAGCTGACTGTAAAAATACTGACTGATTTCCCGGAAACACTTGAATATTATCAGAATCGCTACAGATATATCATGGTTGACGAATATCAGGACACAAATCAGGCACAGTTCAGACTTGTAAGTCTGCTATCTGCAAAACATCACAATCTGTGTGTTGTAGGAGATGACGACCAAAGTATCTACAAATTCAGAGGTGCTACAATTGAAAACATTTTAAGCTTTGAAAAACAGTTTGAAGGAAGCCGTGTTATTCGTCTGGAGCAGAATTATCGTTCAACTCAGACTATCCTTGATGCCGCAAATTCAATCATTAAAAACAATACTTCAAGAAAACCAAAAGAACTATGGACTGATGCCGGAAAGGGCGAAAAAATTATATGGTACAGAGCTCAGGATGAACGTGATGAAGCATCATTCATATCATCCAGAATAATGGACAGTGTCAGGGACGGCGGAAAATTCAGCGACAATGCTGTTTTGTATCGTATGAATGCACAGTCAAATCTGGTTGAACAGGCTCTTGTAAAAAGCGGTATCCCCTACCGTGTGTTCGGCGGCATGAGATTCTATGACCGCAAGGAAATAAAGGATATTACATCCTATATGGCTGTTATAAATAATAATAACGATTCCTTAAGACTCAGGAGAATAATCAATGAACCCAAAAGAGGTATTGGTGACAGCACTCTTTCACTGCTTGACGATATCACAAGAGATCTGGGTATTTCTCCTCTGGAGGTTATGAGAAATGCTGATGATTATCCGATGCTTGCAAAAAAATCAGCTGTACTGAAAAAAACAGCTTCAATTTTTGATGACCTTTCACAATTTGCTGAAGAAAATCCTCTTGATGAATTCTTTGACAGACTCCTTGAAAAAACAGGCTATCTTGAATATATGAAAAGTCTTGGAGATGAAGGCATTACAAGACTTGAAAATATAAACGAGCTTAAATCTACTGTTATATCATATATGAACGATGCCGATGAACCATCTCTTAACGGATTCCTTGAAGAAATAGCACTGTATACAGATATTGATAAAATGGACGCAAATACTGATGCTGTTGTAATGATGACTGTTCATTCTGCAAAGGGACTGGAATTTAACAATGTTTTCGCAGCCGGAATGGAAGACGGAATTTTCCCAAGCGGAAGATGCTTTAATAGTGAGGAAGAACTTGAAGAAGAAAGACGTCTGGCGTATGTGGCTGTTACTAGAGCTAAGAAAAAGCTGTTTTTAAGCTCTGCCCAGCAGAGAATGCTCTTCGGCTCAACTCAGCGTAATTCTACTTCAAGGTTTATTAAGGAAATTGACAAGGACCTTATTGAAAAGATAGACAATACAATAGTCAGAAAATCTTCAACACCGCCTGTGCAGTCTGTTCAGTCAATTTCTCTTCAGCAACAGATAGCCAAAAATAAAGCAAAGGTTAAGCCAGTTCAAATTGATGCTTCCTATTCTGCCGGTGACAGAGTAAAGCATAATATTTTCGGTGAAGGCACTGTTTTAAGTGTTAAAAATATGGCAAATGATGCTTTGCTTGAAATTGCTTTTGAAAAAGTAGGTACTAAAAAAATAATGGCAAACTTTGCTAAGATGCAAAAGCTTTAATGAAATCTGTAACACATTTAGAACTCTGACATATTATGTACTATGAAACGGATTCAAACAAAAAGTTTTCCGCTTCAATACATTTTATTTTTAAAGGAGTTGCTAATTATGGGTTGTGGATGCGGTTTTTCAGGTAATGGTTGCTGGTGGATCATCATTTTAATTCTTATTTTCTGCTGCTGCGGTAATAATGGATTTGGCAATAACAATTGTGGCTGCGGATGCGGTAATGACAATTGCGGATGCGGATGCTGATCAATTAAATCTAAAACTATTGCTTATGCCCCGGAGAAATATCTCCGGGGTTATATTTTTATCGCAATTTTCAACGATAAAAAAATAATCTTCTGAATTCAGTTATTAATAGCAATTCGTCACCCTTGACAGAATATCATAAAAATAATGTCGCGGTCTTGCCGACGGTTCAAAATCCAAGAATAGAAAAAGCATTATGCTGATTTTGGATTTCAGCATAATGCTAATCAGAATTATCATGTTGATATTTATCTAAGTCCACTCTGTAATTTTCAACGATGATACCTTCTTCCTCTAATTTCTTTTTTTGACCTTCAATACCGCCAAAGGCAAAATGTTTTGATAAATTTCCATTTCTGTCTACCACTTTATAACAGGGATATTTGTATTCATCAGGATTATTATGAAGTATATTACCAACAACTCTGGATAATTTTTTATCGCCTAAATATTCTGCTATTTGACCATATGTTACTACTTTCCCTTTTGGAATGGTTATTAAATAATCATATACTGTTTTCTTCATTGCTTCTCCTATATTTTTCGTGTCATAATAAACATCTTTTGAAATAATTATACTCTTATGTTCTGCAAATGTCAACCACCTAAGCAAAGCGTTTTCACAAAACTGTCGCACTTTTATTGCAGCAACTTTGCATTGCCGTGCTACAATTACAACAGAGCAAGTTGCAACGATCCGATTTTCCACTCGGATCGTGAGAAAATACAAAACTGAAAGGCTCAAAGCAAACCGGCCTGCATGAAAATATTTGGTGTTCCTGACTAAAATCAAATCAGCGACCTATTGCTTAGGAGGCAATCGCTCTATACTACGGGTGGAATTGTCAAGAAAAGAGCAGTCAGAAAATACCCAAAATCTGAATTAGGCAGA
>NZ_JBJFHN010000049.1:0-3394 GCF_051893655.1 Porcipelethomonas sp.
ATCTGTCAACTCACTGATGCGATCAATAAGCTCCTGTTCTTCATCGTCAAGCTTAGAAAATTCCTCTGTAACTTTTTCCGTAGGCGATGGCAGCCCTCTTAAAGTTGTTTCAAGAGTTACCAATCCGGAAACAGCCAGAGCAATCCAGCCAAAGGGACTTGTAGAATTAAGAAGCTGCTGTGCTTTTCTGTAAGCTTCAACCACCTTTGTGCCAATACTTACAGCAGAATTTGTCGCAATCATTGCTCCTTTATAAACCAAAAATCCGGCTGCTAAACCTTTGATTACACTTCTCAGGCTCTCAGCACCGTTAGTGCTGCCTGTAAGCCATTCCACAAAATCAAGCAGTTTCTTACTTCCGTCTTTGACGGCTTCAAAAAGTTCACCCATAACTTCTTTAAGTAAATTTATTTTATCAGAATTCTTTTCAGCAATTGATTTCAGATTATTAAAAATTGATATCAGTTTACCGCTTATGTACTTTCCGGCTTTTGTAAAAGCAGGATAGAGCTTGTCAGTCCATAATGCTGAAAGCTTTTCACTACCCGGCTGTAAATGGCTGGTAATAAATCCACTCAGCTTATCCATTGCAGGAAGTACAATATCCTGTAAAATTGGTTCTCCGACCTGTGCTTTAAACTGACGCCATTTTTCTGACAGATTTGCCATCACATTAGCATACTGCCCTGATTCTTTGGCTGCCTGTCCTGTAGCTCCGGACTGCTTCATCATATTTTCAGCATATTCAAGTCTGGTTGCCTGCTTTATTTTTTCATCAAGACTTGACCATTCCTTTGATTCTGAAACAAGTCCGGTTTTAACAGCATATGCCGCCATCTGCGTATCATTTGCAAATAATCCGATAGCCTCGCCGCCCTCGTAAGAGCCATTTACAAAGCTGTTGAGAGCTGACATTGAATCATCAAGGGATTTATCCCAGAATGCCGCCGCATCTGCTGCTATAGTAAGTCCCTGCTGAGCGTAGTCGGTAGCATCGCCTATATCATACCCTAAGCCCTTGAATTTAGCTGTCATGGACGTCATATAAGGAGTAAGCCTTGTATCAACCATGCCTGTGGCATCAGCAATTTCATTTACTTTTTCCTGTGCCGCATCAGAATAATCACCCATAATCTGTTCAAATGCGGACTGCTCTGCTGCTACTTCTGCCGATGCATCAACACACGCCTGACCAAAATCTTTTATTTTATCAACAGCCAGATATGTAGTAACTGCTGCACCGATTTTCTTGAATGCACTTGACATACGGCTTTCAGACTGTTCCGCTTTCCCGGAAGTTTCATCAATCGCCTTATTAGCCTCAGAATTTTCAACAGCAATTGTGCCGAAAAGCTTAAATAATTCCATTACCGCTCACCTCCTATCATACCGCAAAGATTATTATAAAGATTTTCAGAGCTTTGCTGAGCATTTTCAACTTCTTCAGCAGAAATATCCTGTGGGATTACAGAAAGTCTGAATTCTTCCCATGTCATGCCTGTTCTTTTATTCATCCATATTTCCCACGCCTGTGATTCATTGATAATATCAATAAATCCGTCTAAAAAATCGCACAATCTGCCGTTTTCTATGTACATATCAAGCAGTCCGAACGGATCGTTATAGCGTTCGCACAGGAAATCAAAAAAACTTAGTTCTTTTTTCTCCCCGAACCGATTAATTCTTTCACAGCCGTAAAAAAATCAGCAATATCTTCCGACTTGGTAACCGCTCCTATAAGCCGTGCAAAATCCGCCGGAGAAAGCTCTGCAACTTCCTCTTTTGAAAGTCCTGAAACACTTGACAGAAATTCATAAATTTCCTTTTCACATTTCGGGAGATTAGATATCACTATAGCCGCAAGGTCTGCCAATACCGCACCGCCTACAGCTTCTACGCCCTGTTTTGCAAGGGACGGAGCTATAATAAACGCCTTTCTGAACTCTGTAACACCGCACTTCGTAATTATAGTGCATGCTTTAAATATATCTCTTGAATTAAACTTTCTGATTTTAAATTCCATGATCATATACCTCACTTTTAATTAAACAGGGGGGAGTTCAACTCCCCATGAAACTTATGCACTTTCACTTTCCAGATAGATTATTTCATACGGCAGACTTGCTGAAACATCAGAAGATAAATCTGCATAGCATTCGAATGTTGTCTTGAATGCTGATATTTCTTTGTTTTTAGTTTCAATTTCAAATCCGCTTGTACAAAGAGCATTTTTAAAGATAACTATCATAGGTGCATTGGAATTATCGTCAATTCTGTTCGCAATAAGTGCAAGATTTGTAATGTAATCACTTACTGCTACAGAAGAACGGGATTTTACAACCTTGCAGCTGCTGTTGCTAAAGTTTATATCGGATACAAGATTTGATTTTGCTGATATTGTTCCGCCGATTGCCATAGCCGCATTTTCCGCTGTATTTTCAACAAGCGTTGTTTCAAGTGTGGCTTTTTCACCTGTTTTAACTGTCATGCCTTTCATTTTTACAAGTACGCCATCAACTTCAATATCGCTGTATTCGGGGACTATAGAAAGTTTTGAACCGTCTTTTGTGGTCCCCATTTTCTTGCATGAATTATAATTCCATCCGGGAACTTGCTCATAATAAGTATATAAAGGAGAAAATTCATCTCCGTCTAAGGCTTCCCACTTTGCCTGATACCAATAATAATAAGTTTTGCCGGACTGCGGCACTGTATCTGTTGTAAGCACTTTTCTTGTGCTGTCCCAGCTCAGATCTTTCACAAGTACTCCTGCACCGAAAGTCATATTATTAGGCGTACTCTCTGAAATACCGCTTTTCAGCGCTCTGGGTGAAACTCCATCTACTGCCATATTAATCAACACTCCATTCTTTTACATTCAAATTAATTTGTATTCGTTTGAGTTCATCCACGCCTGTAGGAACAGGCATAGATGATGCATAAAAAACGGCAATACCCGTTTTATCTGCGAGTATCGCCGTTGCTCCCTTATCGGGAAATATATTTCTTATTTTTTTCTTAGCCTTTTCAAGCTCCAGCCATGATCCTCTTGTTGTACCTGTCAGGATAAATGTGCTTTCGGATTCACCGTTTTCATACATAGGTTCCGATTCGGTATATTCTCCGACAAAATAGGGGTACTGTATTTCCTTATTCCATTCCTCAAAACAGTACGGGATGTCAGCGGCTTTAAGCTTTCCGGCTATGAAATTCAAGCCGTTTATGGTCATTATCCCATCTCCGATTTCATGATTTGTTCCGCCCTTTTTATCACGGCGGTCTTTTTTGTCTCAAAAGCATTATGCAGCGCACGGCGAGGTTTTTTACCGTGTGTAAAATGTCCGTTGCCCTTAGCATCTTCATAAAACCAACCGCCCTTTCTGCCGTCTCCGTT
>NZ_JBJFHN010000050.1:0-3391 GCF_051893655.1 Porcipelethomonas sp.
AAGTATAGGCCCTTTAAAGCTTGGAATGCTAAAGCCCGGTACTTACCGTGAACTGACACCAGAGGAATTGCGTGCAATAAGAAATGCGATTGGCAAGGAAGGAAAGTAATGCTTGAAATACATGAAAAAACAGATATAGCCGGATACGAACATGCTGTGGAAAAGATAAATGTCGACAGCATACATATTGTGGAATCGTTTAACGGAAAAGAAAAAAACGGATATGGAATTTATTCTGTAAATGAAGATAATGTTATCATCTATGATTATAAGAGCAATGAACTTGATATAACTGACGGAATTATCAGGACTATACTTTTTAAAGGAATGCTTGGCGGAAAAAACCGCTGCGAATTTGAGCTTACTGACAATGAAAAATATGATGATATGATAAAACTTGGTTTTATAAATAAAAATGTAAAATGTATAAATGATATTTCAGATTTTATGAGTAATTGTAAAAAATGTAAAGAATTGCGATAAATACTTGCTTTAATCTGAAAAATATAGTATAATGTTAAGGTATATTGATATGGCATTCTGGAAAAATGTACGGTATTATGCATATTTATACATAATTATGGTACATGTTGAGAAGTGCCCGTCTAAATGACTAACGGTAAAATCCGTACAGGAAGGAACGATAGTATGCAGATTGAAAAAAATACGGACAGTCAGGCAAGAGAAAGACTTTCTCTGTTGTTTGACGATGGTATTTACAATGAAATTAATTCAAAGGTCAAGGAAAAAGATGACCTGACAGGTGTTGTTTCTGCTTATGGTTATGTAAATGGAAATGCAGTTTATGCATTTTCTCAGGACAAATCTGTTAACGGCGGCGCTGTAGGAGAAGCTCAGGCTGCAAAAATTGCAAAGCTGTATGAACTGGCAGCTAAAACAGGAACTCCGATTGTGGGAATCCACGATTCAGACGGAGCTTTTGTTGATGGTACTGCTGCTTCTTTGGCGGCTTACGGAAAAATGCTCAGCGCTTCCGCTGTTGTATCAGGAGTTGTTCCGCAGATTTCAGTTATTGCCGGAACATGTGCTGGCACAGCAGCAATGCTTGCTTGTTCTTCTGATTTCGTTATTGTAACTAAGGAAAGTGAATTTTTTGCTGCTCCTAACAGCAGCAAAGGCTCGGCTCAGGCGGCTGCGGAATCCGGTATAGCTGCTGTTGTATGCGATGATGACAAGGCAGCTGTTGAAAAAGCAAGAGAGCTTATTAATATTCTTCCGGTTAATAATCTTGCACCGGTGCCTATGTTTGAATTTGCCGATGCAGCACCTGCTTCATCCGGAGATTTTAAGGGAATTGTTTCTTCAGTTGCAGATGCTGACAGTGAAATTGAACTTTATGCAGATTTTGGTACAGAAGCATATACAGGCTTTGTTACAGTAGGCGGTGCTGCAACAGGTATTGCAGCAGCTGGAAAAAATTCCGGAAAGCTTACAAGTGATGACTGTATGAAGCTTGCACGTTTTGTAAGAACATGTGACGCATTTTCAATCCCGGTTGTTACATTTGTTGATTCTGAAGGATTTGCTGATGCAGATGCGGTCGCAGCTGTAAAGGCAATGACTACTCTTGCAAACAGCTATGCTGAAGCTACAACTGTTAAGATTGCTGTTGTGACAGGCAAGGCTGTAGGTCCTGTTTTTGCGGCAGTTGCCGGAAGCAGTGCAAATTCAGACTTTACATATTCTTATCCGGACGCTGTAATCGCTCCTCTGGCACCTGTTACAGCTGTTGAATTTATGTGGCATGATAAGCTTCAGGGTGCTGAAAATCTTGAGGCTTCAAGAAATAAGCTGGCAGCAGAATATGAAAAAACTCTTGCTTCAGCTCAGACAGCAGCAGAAAATAATTTCATTGATGATATTATCGAACCTTCTCAGACAAGAAGTGTTCTGATTTCTGCTTTGGATATTCTCTCAGGAAAGCGTGTTCAGAAGCTTCCTAAGAAGCACAATAATATTCCTTTTTAATTAATATAAGAATAGGTGGTTAATAATCATGAAAAGATATAATATTACAGTAAATGGTAAAGCATATGATGTAGCTGTTGAGGAAGTTGACGGATCAGCAGCACCGGCAGCGGCAGCTCTGGCATCTGTACAGTCTGCACCAGCAGCACCAGCACCAGCAGCAGCTCCGGCACCGGCAGCAGGAGCAGGTGAAAAAGTAACAGCTCCTATGCCGGGAACAATTCTTGATGTCAAGGCAAGTGTAGGTGATACAGTTTCAAAAGGTCAGGTTATTATGATTCTTGAAGCTATGAAAATGGAAAATGATATTGTTGCTTCCTGTGACGGCAAGATTACAAGTATTCTTGCTAAAAAAGGCGATAATGTAAATTCAGGAGATACACTGGCAACAATCGGTTAATTTCCGGTTATAAATTTTCAGAAAGGAAGTTTTGCATTATCTGTGCAAAACATGGGTTTAATTATGGGTAAAGTAAAAATTACTGAAACCGCACTGCGTGATGCACATCAGTCACTTATCGCAACACGTATGACTATGGATGAAATGCTCCCGATTCTTCCGCTAATGGACAAGGTAGGCTATCATTCAATTGAATGCTGGGGCGGAGCTACATTTGATTCATGCCTGAGATTTCTGGATGAAGATCCATGGGAAAGACTCAGAACTTTAAGAAAAAATCTTCCGAATACAAAGCTTCAGATGCTTTTCCGTGGTCAGAATATGCTGGGATACCGTCATTATGCAGACGATGTTGTTGAATATTTTGTTCAGAAATCTGTAGCAAACGGTATTGATATTATAAGAATTTTTGATGCATTAAATGATATCAGAAACCTTGAAACAGCTATTAAAGCTGCCAAAAAGGAAGGTGCTCATACTCAGGTTGCAATTTCATATACTCTGGGTGATGTATTTACAACCGATTATTATGTAAATTATGCAAAGCAGATCGAATCTGCTGGTGCTGATTCAATCTGTATCAAGGATATGGCGGCACTTCTGACACCTTATGAAACTGAAAAGCTTGTAAAAGCATTAAAGGCTGCGGTAAAAATTCCGATTCAGTTACATACTCATTATACATCTGGTCTTGCATCTATGTGTCTGCTTAAGGGTATTGAAGCTGGCGTTGATGTTATTGATACAGCCATTTCTCCTCTGGCTCTGGGTACATCTCATGCACCTACTGAATCTATGGTTGCAGCTTTGCAGGGAACAGAGTATGATACGGGTCTTGACCTTGTTCTGCTTACAGAAATCAGAGAATATTTCATGAAGCTCAGAAAGAAATATATCGACAGTGGTCTGCTTGACCCTAAGATGCTTGCAGTTGATGCTAACGCTCTTATTTATCAGGTTCCGGGCGGAATGCTTTCAAATCTTCTTTCACAGCTCAAGCAG
>NZ_JBJFHN010000051.1:0-56190 GCF_051893655.1 Porcipelethomonas sp.
TTATTCCCACTCAATTGAAGCTGGTGGTTTTGTAGTGATATCATAAACTATTCTATTTACATTCTTGACTTCATTTACAATTCTTGCGGAAATCTTTTCAAGTACATCATAAGGAATTTTTGCAAAATCCGCCGTCATAAAGTCCGTTGTAGTAACACCTCTGAGAGCAAGAACATAGTCATAGGTTCTTGCATCTCCCATAACTCCTACAGTTCTTGTATTAGTAAGTACTGCAAAATATTGATGAATATCCTTATCCAAACCAGCTTTTGCAATTTCTTCACGGAATATATAATCCGCATCCTGAAGAATTTTCACTTTAGTTTCATCAAGTTCACCAATTATTCTGATAGCAAGTCCCGGACCCGGAAATGGCTGACGGCTTACCAATGCTTCAGGAAGTCCAAGTTCTCTGCCAAGTTCTCTTACCTCGTCTTTAAAAAGAAGTCTCAGCGGTTCGATAATTTCTTTAAAATCAACATGATCAGGAAGTCCGCCAACATTATGATGAGATTTTATAACTGCCGCCTCATCATCATCTCCGCTTTCAATAACATCAGGATAAATAGTACCCTGAACCAGATAATCTACCGTACCTATTTTTTTAGCTTCCTTTTCAAAAACATTTATAAATTCAGCACCGATTATTTTTCTTTTCTGCTCCGGATCTGAAACCCCTCTGAGTTTTTCCATAAAATATTCTGAAGCATCAACTCTGACAAAATTAATATCCCAGTCAGCAAAAGCCGCTTCAACTTCATCGCCTTCATTTTTTCTTAAGAATCCATGATCCACAAAAATACTTGTAACCTGATTACCTACTGCTTTAGAAAGAAGTGCAGCTGCAACAGAGCTGTCAACACCGCCGGAAAGTGCCAACAATACTTTTTTATCTCCGACCTTCTGCCGAATGTCGGCAATAGCGGTTTTAACATAATTTTCCATAGACCAGTCGCCTGTAAATCCGCAGACATTATAAAGAAAATTTCTGAGCATAGCCACACCATTTTCAGTATGGTTAACTTCCGGATGAAACTGTATTCCATAAAGTTTTCTTTCCTCATTCTCAATTGCAGCACAAGGACATGAACTGCTGGTTGCAATTGATTTAAATCCATCCGGCAATACCGAAATATAATCAGTATGGCTCATCCATGAGATTCCTTTTTCAGGCAGACTGCTGAAAAGCTTACTGCTGACATCATAATTTGTTTCTGTTTTTCCGTACTCTCTCATCTGAGCAGTAGAAACCGTTCCGCCTAAAGTATATGCCATAAGCTGACAGCCATAGCAAATACCCAGAACAGGTATTCCCAGTTCAAAAATTCCCCTGTCAATTCTTGGTGCATTGTCAGCATATACACTATTCGGACCTCCGGTAAAAATAATTCCGGCAGGATTTCTTTTCTTTATTTCTTCTATTGGAGTTTTGCGGCTTATAACTTCGCAGTAAACCCCACACTCACGTACTCTTCTGGCAATCAGCTGATTATACTGACCACCGAAATTCAAAATTAAACAAAGCTGATGATTCATTTTTTACTCCTATTTTTTATTAATATCTATTATTATGCCATTTTCTGATGAAAATTGCAATAGTTCCGATAAATTTACAATCAAATAACAAAGCTTCAGGCATACTTTTCAAAGACTTGCAGAATTTTACCGTTTTACAATATCCTTTACAATTTCTCCTGCAATGATAAGTCCTGCCACGGACGGAACAAAAGAAACGCTTCCTATAGTTTTGCGTTTTGAAGTTACCTCTTCGCTTTCTGATTTATGCTCCCATGGTTTTTCTGTAGAGTAAACTACTTTAAGTTTTTTTACGTTTCTCTTTCTCAGCTCATAACGCATGACTTTAGCAAGAGGACACATTTCTGTTTTGTAAATGTCCGTTACTGTAAGTTTTG
Organism: Porcipelethomonas sp.; assembly: GCF_051893655.1. Classification (NCBI taxonomy): domain Bacteria; kingdom Bacillati; phylum Bacillota; class Clostridia; order Eubacteriales; family Oscillospiraceae; genus Porcipelethomonas; species Porcipelethomonas sp. The sequence continues at coordinate 1,914 of NZ_JBJFHN010000051.1, forward strand.
CAGGATCCAGTTTATTTCCCGTTCCCATAGATGATATGACCGGAATACCGAGTTTACAGGCATTTTCAATTAATGCAAGCTTTGACGATACTGTATCAATTGCATCAGCAATGTAATCAAATCCGGTCAGATCCACTTCATTTCCGGTATAAAAACAGTCCCGTGCATCAACCACTGCATCAGGATTTATATCAAGGATCCTGTCTCTTGCCACATATACTTTCTTTTTTCCGATTGTAGAATGAAGTGCAATAAGCTGACGGTTCAGATTAGTGACTGCTACCTCGTCATTATCAATAAGCGTGATCTTTCCCACTGCACATCTTGCCAGGGCTTCGGCTGTATAAGAGCCTACTCCCCCGACGCCGAAAACTGCAACAGACGCATTTTTCAGTTTTTCTATACCTTCTTTTCCAAGAAGAAGTTCTGTTCTTGAAAACTCATTAAGCACGCCAGTCACCTCTGTCTGTAACAATTTTATACCCTGCCGATTCCACACGTCTTTCAAGACATTTTCTGCATTCTGCCGCTTCATCACCCATGCATATTTTATTGTCATAAAGAGCATAAAGCTTTCTGAATTTTACCGGAGACAGATTCGGCATCACAACATTAGCACCGGCTTTCAGACCCAGTTCTCTTCCTTTTGGATCTATAGTTCCCAGAGCAGTTGTTGAAGGAATAAGTGCATGAGGCAGCAAAAGACGTGTAAGTGCAACCATAACCAGAGTATCTCTTAAAGAACCATTCTTGCAATCTCTGAAAGGAGTATCCTTATGGGCGATAAAAGGACCTATCCCTGCCATTTCAGGTTCAAGCTCTTTTAAAAATAAAAGGTCACTGACAAGATTTTCTTTTGTCTGATAAGGCGAACCCACCATAAATCCGGCACCGGTCTGATACCCGATCTGCTTTAGTGTTTTCAGGCATTTCATTCGGTTTTCAAAGGACATTTCTTCGGGATGCAGCTTTTCATAATGCTCTTTGGACGATGTTTCATGCCTTAAAAGATATCTGTCTGCTCCGGCAGAAAAAAGCTTTTTATAGCTTTCCTCACTTCGTTCACCCATAGAAATCGTAACAGCACAGTCCGGATATTTTTCTTTTATTTTTTTTATTATACTGCAAAGGACATCATCACTGAAATATATATCCTCTCCGCCCTGAATTACAAAAGTACGGAATCCGAGTTCATATCCTGTATCACAGCACAGGAGAATATCAGGTTCTGTAAGTCTGTATCGGCTGATTTCTCTGTTGTCACGGCGTATCCCACAGTAAAGGCAATTGTTTTTACAGTAATTTGAAATTTCAATCAGTCCTCTGATAAAAACATCAGTACCATAAATTTCTCTTCTGACTCTGTCTGCTGATTCAAAAAGATATTCATCATTTGAATTATCCTGTATAACAGCCAGAATATCCTCTTTTTCTGCAAAATGATCTGTTGCAATTCTGTCAATTATTTCTTTAGTATTCATAGAAAACCTCATTGATTCTACTCATAATCATAGAACATTCTGTATTTTTTATTATTATGTGCATAGCAGCTTAGTACAAATCCTATGGCGGTGTACATGCTCAGCAAAGCCGTACCGCCGGCACTGAAAAATGGCAGCGGGATACCGATAACCGGCATTACCTTTAAAACCATCCCGATATTCATAAAGCAATGAGTAAAAATCATAGCAAAGGTTCCCAGACATATTAATTTGCCCATAAGATCCATAGTATTACGGCTGTCATTTAAAATCCTTATGCATATGTATGCAAGTATTATAATTACAGCAATAGCACCTACAAATCCAAACGCCTGACCCAGGTATGCAAAAATGAAATCGTTATGCATTTCCGGAACTGTTACATAATCGTCTGCAAAAAGTCCCTTTCCGAAAAGTCCCCCTGAACCCAGTGCCGCAAGTCCGAGATTCTGCTGATATTCAAGTCCCATAGGATCTGTTCCCGGATGTATAAGAACAAGAATACGCTTTTTATGCAGGGACTGTAATCCATAATTCCAGAGAAGATAAATTGCCGGCGGAGTAATCAGTATCGCTGCAATAATATATTTTACTGAAAGTCCGGCAGAAAAAAGCATTATCACAAACATCATCAAAAATACAATAGCTGTTCCGTAGTCACCCTGCAAGGCTACCAGTCCCACCGGTATAGCTCCATGAATAATAATAAGGAGCAGATGCAGCGGATGATTTATATTTTCAGCATCCTTTGAAAGATGAAAGGAAAACGAAAGAATAAATGCAAGCTTTAAGAATTCTGACGGCTGTACAGTTGTAAATCCGAGATTAAGCCACGCTCTGTCATCAGCACCTGCACGCTGAAGTCCAAGTCCGGTAAAGGTAAGCAAAACCAGCACCACGGCTATTGGTGCGTAAATAAACCACAGCTTTGTAAAATGATGATAGTCAATAGAGGCTATAATAAGACATACTGCGACCCCCAGAACCGTTGAAATAAGCTGAATCCAGTAATATCTGGGAGATATGTCACTGGCACCTGTCGTACACATGGAATAAAGAAGAATCACGCCGATTACGGCACAGAATGTCACAGCTATAAGAAGCCATTTATCAAGCCGCTTATAGTACTTTGATATTTTTTTTACAAATGCATTCATATTATTTTTTGCCTTTCTTTTGTTTTAAGCAATAATTATGCGGTATTGCTTTTATTATCCTGATTTATGTTCCAGTATTTTCTGTCAAGACTTCGAAACTGAATAGCAGCTGAAATATGTTCTTTCTGTATCATTTCACTGTTCTTTAAGTCAGCTATTGTTCTTGCAACTTTAAGTATTCTGTCATAGGCTCTGGCAGAAAGTCCGAGTCTGTCAAATGCATTTCCGATAAAGGTTCTGGCACTGTCGCTCATTACGCAGTAATCCTGAAGCTTATCCGGAGTTATATTGGCATTGCATGTAATTTTGCTGCCTTTAAATCTTTCGTTTTGTATGTTCCGTGCTGCGGTAACCCTTTTCCTTATTTCTGACGACGGTTCTTCCTGTACATCAGAAGACAGATCCTGAAATTCAACCGGTGCGACTTCAATATGAAGATCAAATCTGTCCAGCAGCGGTCCGGAGATTTTTGACAAATACGCCGCAACCTGCTTATGGGAACATCTGCATCTGTTGCTGGGATGTCCGTAATATCCGCAGGGACAGGGATTCATGGCAGCAATAAGCATAATTGATGCCGGATATACTACCGTTCCGGCTGCTCTTGAAATTGTTACTTTCCGGTCTTCCAGCGGCTGTCTTAATATTTCCAGTGTTTTCCGGTCAAACTCTGCAAGTTCGTCCAGAAAAAGAAGTCCGTTATGGGCAAGAGAAATTTCTCCCGGTCTGGGTATTGATCCGCCTCCGGCAAGTCCAGCAGCGGAAATGGTATGATGAGGAGTTCTGAACGGTCTTACCGTAACAAGCGGAGATTCCGGGTTTAAAAGTCCGGATATAGAATGTATTTTTGTTGTTTCAATAGATTCTTCAAAGGTCATGTCTGGTAAAATAGAGGGCATTCGCTTTGCAAGCATGCTTTTTCCGCTTCCGGGCGTTCCGATAAGAAGAGCGTTATGTCCTCCGGCAGCTGCAATTTCAAGAGCGACCTTAGCGGTTTTCTGTCCCTTTACATCAGCAAAATCCAGAAGTCCTTCCTGAATGTTCTCTCCCGGTACAAAAGGCTTCTGCTTTTTAATTTTTTTGCCTCGTATAAAATGATCAAGTATTTCCGTAACCGATTCTGCACCGAATATATCTATACCCTCTGCAGCAGAAGCTTCAAATGCATTGGCACTCGGTACAAAAACCGATCTGAATCCGGACTCCCTTGCAAGCAAAACCATAGGCAGCACTCCCTCTACAGGGCGAAGCATTCCGTTTAATGAAAGCTCCCCTATAAAGCAGCAGGAATCCAGATCATCTGTTATATAACCCGATGCTTTAAGAATAGCAATAAGTATTGCTATATCATGAACAGAACCGCTTTTTCTTGTTCCGGCAGGTGCCAGATTTACCATTACCCTGGCAACTGGAAATTCTATATTGCAGCATCTCATAGATGCTTTTATTCTTTCACGGCTTTCCTTTACAACAAGATCCGGAAGTCCCACAATATCAAAGGCAGGAATACCTCTGCTTATTTCCACTTCAACGTCAACGTTAAAAGCATTCAGTCCGAACAGACCAAGACTATTGATTTTTGCAAACATTTCAGACCTCCGGTAAAATATTTTTTATGTTGGTAAACACTGATTTTTCATTTGCCTTATTAATTATATCATGCCGTGCGAAAAAAGTAAATAAGTATCAAATAAAGATGAAAAATAAATTTCAAAGCTTTTGCAGAAACATGTTTACTGCAAAAAATCTTCTTATAACATCTGTCAAAAGTATTGAAAATTTTACATTTTCATGATATACTATAAAGGTTAGTAAGAATAAAATTATTTCAGAATGGAGATCTTATAGATGAATAACAATATTTTTCCCCTCCCCTTTTCACTGCACCTGATTTTCGTAATACTGGCTTTTGCTCTTTTTATAGTTCAGTATGTCAGAGTAAGACGCCTTTATCAGATTATCATAGCAGTTGCTGTTTCTGCAAGCATGCTGATCTACGCAGGCTCAAGCAAGGCATGGATCACTGTTGTCGGTATTATTGAAGCTGTGTTGCTGGCAGCTGCACTGGTATCATCAATAGCAGACAGCAGAAAAGCCAAAAAATCTGCTGCTGAAAACTCAACCGTACAATCGGAAAATGAATCTGCCGGAGAACAGAACTAAAAATGAAAATTTGTATACTGGACTGGACAACAGTAACATCCGGTGATATAAGCTCTGATATTTTCAGGGAATTCGGAGAGGTAAAATGCTATCCGCTTACCGACAACGAAAAGGTTGCTGAACATATAGGCGATGCTGATATGCTGCTTTGCAACAAGGTCATGATAACAGATGACGTAATCTCAAAATGTCCGAATCTTAAATACATAGGTCTTTTTGCAACAGGTTTTAATAACATTGATATAGAAAGTGCATCAAGACATGGAATAACTGTCTGCAATGCAGGAAGCTACTCGACTTATGCTGTGGCACAGCATACTTTTGCCTTTATTCTGGAGCATTACAGCAGAATTTCTGAATACAATGATTTTGTAAAAAATGACGGCTGGATAAAGTCCAGAATATTTTCAAAGTTTCCTATAAAAACTATGGAGCTTTTAAATAAGACCATTGCCATTATCGGATATGGCAGCATCGGAAAAGCAGTAGCAGAAATTGCATCGGCTTTCGGAATGAAGGTAATTATCAATACCAGAACAGTTCCTGCGGACTGTCCGTATGAGCTGGTTTCTCTTAAGGAAGCTTTCAGACGTGCAGATATTCTGACGGTTCACTGTCCGCTGACAGAACAGACAGCCGGAATTATAAACGCTGATAATCTTTCCCTTATGAAAAAGGATGCCATAGTTGTAAATACTGCAAGAGGCGGAATTGTAAATGAATCAGACCTTGCAGACGCTTTAAACCATGGAAATATTGCCGGAGCTTATCTTGATGTTCTGGTATGTGAGCCTATGTCAGAGTATACACCTCTGCGAAATGCTGCAAACTGCGTTATAACTCCGCACACAGCATGGGCACCGCTGGAAACAAGAATCCGCCTTATAGATATCGTTTTGAACAATATCAGGGCGTATTTAAACGGCAGTCCTGAAAATCAGGTAAACTGCCCTTTGAAAGGATAAGAAAATTTATGCACAACATATCAAATAAAAAAAGAATAGTTATAAAGCTCGGAACTTCAACTCTTGCACATAAAACCGGAAAGCTTAATATAAGAAGAATGAGCTGTCTTGTACGTGTTCTGGCAGACCTTTATAATTCAGGAAAGGAAATTGTAATAGTTTCCTCCGGTGCTATTGGTCTGGGTGTAGGCAAACTGGGACTTCGTGAAAAGCCTTCAGATACTCCGTCAAAACAGGCTGCTGCCGCTGTCGGACAATGTGAGCTTATGTATCTTTACGACAACCTGTTTGATGAATACGGAATAACGGTGGCTCAGATGCTTCTTACAAAAACTATTATTGAAAATGATGAACGCAAAAAGAATGTTGAAAATACATTTGAAAAGCTTATAGCTATGGGCGTTATTCCAATCGTAAATGAAAATGATACTGTTGCCATTGACGAACTGGAGCTTGAAATCGGGGAAAACGATTCTCTGTCTGCTATAGTTGCCAAGCTTGCAGGAGCTGAGCTGCTTGTAATCCTTTCCGATATTGACGGGCTTTACAGCAGCGATCCCCATAAAGATCCTGATGCTGAGCTTATTCCGGTAGTAACTGAAATAAACGAACATATTGAAAGTATTGCCGGAGGTGCCGGAAGTGCACTCGGAACAGGAGGAATGGCAACTAAAATAAATGCTGCAAAAATTGCCAATGACGCCGGTATCGACATGATAATTATGAACGGAAATAATCCGGACAAACTGTATGAATTGTTTGAAAACAATGAAACCGGAACATTATTTATTGCACACTGACAAGGAGGTGTTTTAACAATGACATATATAGAAACTCTGGGAGCAAAAGCAAAGGCTGCTTCCCACGCTGCCGCATCTGCACCGTCAAAGATGAAAAACGATGCACTTAAAGCAATTGCCGATTCCCTTGTAAAAAACACTGATTTAATTATTAAGCAAAACCAGATTGACCTTGAAAACGCCCGCAATAACGGTATGTCTGTTTCAATGCAGGACAGACTTATGCTTGATGAAAAGAGAATTGAAGGTATTGCAGCCGGTGTTTTAAAGCTTGTTGAAGCTGAAGATCTGATAGGCGCTGTTGATTACGGCGTTGTCCGTCCAAACGGTCTCAGGATCTGCAAGACCCGTGTTCCTCTGGGAGTTATTGGAATTATTTTCGAGTCCCGTCCGAACGTTACTGTAGATGCTGCAACCCTCTGTCTTAAAGCAGGAAATACTGTTATTCTCAAGGGCGGAAAGGAAGCTATAAACTCAAATAAATGTTTGGCTGATATTATGAGAAATGCCGTTGCGAGTGCCGGACTGCCTGAAGATGTTATTCAGCTTGTTGAGGATACTTCAAGAGAATCAACCACAGAGCTTATGAAGCTCAACAAATATCTGGACGTGCTTATACCAAGAGGCGGTGCCGGACTTATAAATGCCGTGGTAAATCAGGCAACCGTACCTGTTATTGAAACCGGTACGGGAAACTGTCATGTATATGTTGATGAATCGGCAGACATTGAAATGGCAGCGGATATTGTAAACAACGGAAAAACACAGCGTCCGTCTGTGTGCAATGCAGTTGAAAGTCTTTTAGTACACAAAAATATAGCGCAAAAAGCACTGCCTGCAATCAAGAAAAAGCTTGATGAACACAATGTTGAAATAAGGGGCTGTAAAAGAACTACTGAAATTCTTGGTGACTGCGTTATTCCGGCAACAGAAGAAGACTATGCCACAGAATTTCTGGACTATATTATTTCCGTAAAGGTTGTTGATTCAGTTGATGAAGCTATTGAACATATCGGAAAATATTCCACAGGTCACTCAGAAACAATAGTTACCAAAAGCCTTGAAAATGCCGAAAAATTTCAGCGTGAAGTTGATTCTGCCGCAGTATATGTAAATGCTTCTACCAGATTTACAGACGGCGGAGAATTCGGATTCGGCGCAGAAATCGGAATTTCAACTCAGAAGCTTCATGCGAGAGGTCCTATGGGACTCAGAGAGCTTACAACAGTAAAATATCTTATAAACGGAAACGGTCAGATAAGATAAGGAGATTCCTATGGATATACTTGAGGAAATCGAGGAAACTTTAAAAGATAAAAAAGGAAAATGGAAATATACGCCTATGAGAGAAACAAGTGAAACTGACGCTATTATTGATGAACTTTTAAGAGAATTTTCATCAGATTCCCATCAGAAACGAACTGAAAGAAACTATTCACGTCCGACAGAAAAACCACGTCCTCAGTCTCAGCCGCAGGACTATAATATCAGGTCGGAACAGGAAGAACGTGAAGAGTATAACCGTTCTCTGAACGGTTCACACTCTGTACCCGATGACGCTACGCAGATCTATTCTTTGAATGATATCCCGCAGGACGATGCACCCGGAAATTATAATGATTATAACGGAGCATATTACGGCGGTGATGACGGGAATGATGACTACGATGATTACGATGACGAATATTATGACGATGAATTTGATGACAGTCATAAAATGAACAGCGATGAATTTACCCAGTTCCTTGATTCTGAGGACGACAGCAACCGTGATTATGTACCGACGGTAAAAAGAAGCCCATGGAAAACCGCATGGCGAATAATCTATACTGCTGTAATTGCAGCATTTACAATTATAGGTATCTTTAGTTCAGTTATTTTCTGTATGGAAAAATTGCAAATGATGCCGTCTGACAAGGAAGCGGAAAATGAAGCACTAAAAAGCGAAGTTCAGAAAGTTATATACCCTCTTGTGGAAACAGAAATCAGTGACTTTGAAAGCTTTGATGATATTCCGGCTGAAGAAATGGTAAATGTTGCTGTCTGGGAAATAATTATCAACGGAGATATCAGTGTATTCAAAAATGATGATTCAGATGATTATCTGATACCTCAGACTCAGATGGAATATATTTCCGAAAAACTTTTCGGAAATGAATCATCTGTTGAAAATGTTTCTGCCGGAATAAATGATATAGCAGTTGTTTATGATAAGGATAAGAAAGGGTATATTGTACCGTCATATTACTATATATATACCATGTATCCTGTAGTTACAGGTGTTTCAGTATCAGGTGATACCTACACCGTTTCTGTGGACTGCTTCTATGATGCTCCGGCATGGAGAAGTGAAAAGAAAACAATGCCGGGCAAAAAAATGGTATTCACTCTTAAGAAAACCACAGATTATTATAACATTATTTCGGCAAAAACTGTTTCTTGACGAAACTGAAATACAATGATATAATATTTATACGGACAGTTCGTTTGTGCCATCCTGTCCTTAAACAAAACCAGGACATCATAAGCTTTAAAGCAAGTTTTAAGGGTATAGATGTCTTTCTATACCCTTTTTATTTTTAAAGGAAGTGTTGAACTATGTATTTTCTCAAAACTCAGGTTTCATTTGACAGTGCTCATTTTCTTTATGGATACGAAGGAAAATGCAGCAATATTCATGGACACAGATGGACCATTGAAGTAACAGTTAAAAATGCCTTTTTACAGCGAAATGGTCAGCAGAAAGGCATGATCATGGATTTTTCTGATCTGAAAAAATCTTTGCAGCTTATCGCTGACCATTATGACCATGCACTTATTTATGAAAAAAATACTCTTAAATCAGATACTATGGAATGTCTTAAACGTGATGGTTTCAGACTTATTGAACTTCCGTTCCGTCCGACAGCTGAAAATCTTTCCAGACACTTTTTCACAATCCTCAAAGAACGGGGATTCAGACCTCATAATGTAACAGTTTACGAAACTCCTGACAACTGTGCAATGTATGAGGAGGGCTAAGTAATTGTTCAGATATCATATTGCTGAAAAATTTGTAAGCATAAACGGTGAAGGCAGGAAAGCTGGTCAGCCAGCTGTATTTATACGCTTTAAGGGCTGCAATCTTAATTGCTCCTACTGCGATACGCTATGGGCAAATTTTGATGACTGTCCGGCAGAAATTATGACTGCTGATGAAATCCTGAATTATATTCAAAGCACAGGTATAAAAAATGTAACGCTTACCGGCGGAGAACCCCTTATACAACCCGGTATTTATGAGCTTGTGGATTTGCTGTGCCAAAGCAGCCTGTCTGTTGAAATTGAAACAAATGGTTCGGATGATATATCAGATTTCAGAAAATTAAAAATAATGCCGTCATTTACACTTGACTATAAGTTGCCGTCAAGCGGTATGGAAAATTTTATGGACATGAAAAATTATAACTTCCTGACAGAAAATGATACTGTCAAATTTGTGTGCGGAAGTTATGAAGATCTTGAAAAGGCACTGGATATAATAGAAAAGAAGAAGCTTGTAAAAAAATGTGCCGTTTATTTAAGTCCCGTATTTGGTCAGATTGAACCCGCTGATATAGTTGATTTCATGCTTGAACACAAAATGAACGGAGTTAATTTTCAGCTTCAGCTGCATAAATTTATATGGGATCCAGACAAAAGAGGTGTATAACAATGGCAATTGACAAAGAAGCAATCAAAGAACATATAAAGGGAATTTTAACCGCTTTGGGTGACGACCCGGAAAGAGAAGGATTAAAAGAAACTCCGGAACGTGTTGCAAATATGTATGAAGAAGTATTTGAGGGAATGAACTACACAAACCGTGAAATTGCTGATATGTTCAGCAAAACCTTTGATGTCCCTGATTCTGAAAATAATGACATGGTTATGGTAAAGGATATTGATGTTTTTTCATATTGCGAACATCATCTTGCATTGATGTATGACATGAAAGTTTCTGTTGCCTATATTCCAGACAAAAAAGTTCTGGGACTTTCAAAAATCGCAAGAATAGCTGAAATGGCTGCAAAGCGTCTTCAGCTTCAGGAAAAGCTCGGATGCGATATTGCTGATATTATTTCAATGGCTTCGGGTTCTGAGGATGTGGCTGTATTCATTAAAGGTAAGCATTCATGTATGACTGCAAGGGGAATTAAAAATACCTCGTCATTCACACAGTCTACTACTCTGAGAGGCAGATTCAAAACTGATTCCATGCTGCAGAACAGATTTTTAATGCAGCTGAATTAAGAAAGGAGCTATCAATGAAAGCATTGGTTTTATTCAGCGGCGGCATAGACAGTACCACCTGTCTGGGACTTGCCATAAATAAATACGGCAGGGAAAACGTAACCGCCCTTTCAATAACATACGGTCAGAAACACCAGAAAGAAATTCAGTCAGCAAACGCTGTTGCAAAATATTACGGCATTGAGAAAATTGATCTGGATTTATCTTTAATTTTCAAGTTTTCTGATTGTTCCCTTCTTCAAGGCTCAGAAAATGAAATTCCGCATGAATCCTATGCCAGTCAGCTTGAAAAAACAAATGGTTCTCCGGTATCCACATATGTACCGTTCAGAAATGGATTATTTATTTCTTCTGCAGCTGCAATTGCTCTTTCAAAGGGATGCAGTGTAATATACTATGGCGCACACGCTGACGATTCAGCCGGAAATGCTTATCCGGACTGCTCAAGTGCATTTAACAATGCTATGAATACTGCTGTTTTTGAAGGAAGTGGAGGACAGCTTAAAATTGAAGCTCCTTTTGTTAATATGACAAAAGCAGAGGTTGTAAAAAAAGGACTTGAACTGAAAGTACCCTATGAATTAACATGGAGCTGTTATGAGGGCGGAGATAAACCATGCGGTCAATGCGGAACATGTATTGACAGAGCAAACGCTTTTAAACTTAACGGTATTGAAGATCCGGCAATGAGGTGAACTATGGAAAAAAGAGAAAAGGAAAATCTGACCTTACTGGGCAGTCAGAAAACTGCGTATCCGGATAATTACGCTCCGGAAATGCTTGAAACCTTTGAAAACAAACATCAGGGAAACGATTATTTTGTAAAGTTTAATTGTCCGGAATTTACAAGTCTCTGCCCTATTACAGGTCAGCCGGACTTCGCTTCAATTTATATTTCATATATTCCTGACATTAAAATGGTTGAAAGCAAATCATTAAAGCTTTATCTTTTCAGCTACCGTAATCATGGTGATTTCCATGAGGACTGTGTTAACAAGATAATGAAAGACTTAATCAGGCTTATGGATCCGAAATATATTGAAGTGTGGGGTAAATTTACTCCAAGGGGCGGTATTTCAATCGACCCTTACTGCAATTACGGCAGACCAGGTACTAAATGGGAAAAGCTTGCAGAAAACAGACTGTTTAATCATGATATGTATCCTGAAAAAATTGATAACAGATAAAAAGAAGGAAGCTTTCAAAAAGCTTCCTCTTTTACCTTAAAAATCATTAAAATTTTCCGCCGCCTCCGCCGTGGGACGAACCTGACGAGCTTGAATGAGTACTGCTTCCGCCTGAACTTGACGGTTCAGGTTTTTTTGTTTTAGTCACGTTTTTATACAGGAAAATATCATTGGAGCGTTTAATGTTTAATGAGTTATTTTCAATATAATTATTTGCATTACGCAAAGATACAACAGACTTCATTTTAGATTTCATAACTAATACAACAATAATTGCTATAACTAATCCTATTCCTAAGCCTATCAAAACTGCTATTACATAATTAAAAGCTGTTTTATATTTATGATTAACGTCATAAGGTGTATCTTCCAGTGCTTCATTAAGAAAATCTTCCGTCAGATCAAGAAAAGTGCTGAACGCTGAATCATAATTTCCATCGCTCAGATCTGGCACAATCGTATCACCGATCACATCTATGCCGTAATCTGTAAATGCGTCAATTCCATAGCCTGCAGTGGAAATCCACCAGTCACGGTCTTCCATGCTTACAAGCAGCAGAATACCGTCATTATACGGTCCTGCCCCATAGCCATTGTAATCATAAAAATCATCCGCATATTCCATGGGAATTGCACCGTCAATAGAGTCAGTTGTGACAATTACTACATCAAATCTGTATTCGTCATTTATGTATTCTATTCTTTCACACAGCTCTTCCTCGGTGTCATCTGATATCAGATCAGCGTCATCAACCACTCTCGGCAGATCTGGATCATTCAAACTATATTCTTCCTGGGAAAATACCGGCATACTAAAAGATAAGAATAAAAGTCCTGTTAACAAAATTGTTTTTAATTTTCCCATTTTCATCACCCCAGCATTGTTATTATCAGCAGCAGCAATGCCGCTGCGATTCCCGAAACTGCAAATACACCCAGAAACCATGACCAGAACAGTTTCTTGTCTGTCGGGAGATTTCCCACAAATTTACCAGTCTGTCCGTTCATTGCAAATATAAATTTCTGATCATTCCATGTAGTATTTAAAATCCAGACAGGCAGTAATGCATAGTGTGACTGGCTGTTGGAATAACTGATGTTTGAATATACGCTGTTTACAGTTGCATATCCCATTACAGTATTCCGGAATGCCTCCTCTGTGCTTTTCTTGATTCGTTCATTTGCTCTTCCGATACTGCTTTTCTGATCAACATCATATTTATCTGCCACATATCCTGCGAGATATGCAGTATCAAAATCAACCATCTGGGAATAATCAAAAGGTTCTACAGATTCCATCAGGTCATCCGGCATTTTTTCAGAACCGTCAACAGGTACATGGTCAAAATTAAGATTACCGTCACGGTAAACATCAAAGTATGATGTTTCAGTATAATCATACTTACTGTCACTCCAATGACGAACTTTTGTTGCTTTAAATTTATGCTGAGAAAAAGTATCACAGTCAAACAGCCAGAACGGAACATAAACTCCTTTAATTTCATCAATATGATTCTGATCTTTAAATACTTTCGGCAGCAAAGGCTTTCCTTTAAGATGATTTGCCATAGCTTCCTTAGCTGCTTTTTTATCAAGCTTAAAAGGAATAACATAGTCAGGACGCAGATCTCCTGAAAAATTTGATTTCAGGATAACAGGATTATCACAGTAGGGACAATTCATTGCTCCGGCACTTTGATCAGCTATAAGTTCTCCGCCGCAGGACTGACATATATAAACATTTAATCCATCCAGTTCTTCATTGCTCCACTGATTATCTGTTTTTATTTCCCATTCCTGCTGATCAGGCTTCTGGATTTCTTCCTGAGTCTGCTGACTTTTTTTAAGTGCTTCAATATCGAATTCCGCATCACAGTAAGGGCAGACCATTTTTTGCTGGTTACTGTCAAAGTTTACTGCACCTCCACAGCAGGGGCATTTATATTCAAGTATAGTTGACATTTTTTCACCTCGCTGAAAGCAGTTTTTATTTTATATCATTTTCATCAAACGGATCTGCACACTGCGGACAGAATTTAGGCGGATTATGCGGATCCTCCGGTTCCCAGCCGCACTTGTCACATTTGTAAAGCGGTGCACCGACCGGCTTAGGTTTGCCGCATTCAGTACAGAATTTGCCTTTATTCACTGCTCCGCATGAACAGTTCCAGCCATTATCAGAAGGCTTAGGCTTTCCGCATTCAACACAGAATTTGCCGGTATTTACTGCTCCGCATGAGCATTTCCAGCCTGCTGCCGGTTCAGGTTTTGACTTTCCGCATTCAGTACAGAATTTACCGCTGTTTACTGCTCCGCATGAGCATTTCCAGCCGTTCTGAGCAGCTGCTGCCTGTTGTGCCTGCTGCTGTGCTGCGGCATTCTGCTGCTGACCCATAGCAAAAAGGTTCTGTGCATTCATTCCACCAGACTGAGAAGCCATACCCATTCCCATAAAACCTGTCATAGCTCCTGCATTGTTGCCGGCTGCCATTTTCATGGCATCTGCCTGTGCACCGACCAGAGTTGCAGCAGCCATATTAGGATCACGCATCATAGCAGTACGCTGAGCCTGCTTTATCATATCCTCGTCTTCCTTCGGTGCTGTAATGGAATTTATAGCTACAGAAACTATTGACAAACCACGAAGTTCAGACCATTTCTTTGAAAGAACTTCATTCATAGCATCTGAAAATTCCATTGTGTGTCCCGGAAGAGCACTGTAACGGATACCCTGTTCTGAAAGTTTTGCAAATGCCGGCTGAAGAGCGCTTAAAAATTCAGATTTCAGCTGTCTGTCAATATCTTCACGGGTATATTCTTTTTCAACATTTCCGCATACATTAGTATAAAACAGTAAAGGATCCGAAATCTTATATGAAAATACGCCATTACATCTGACAGATATATCAATATCAAGTCCGATATTGCGGTCTACTACACGAAACGGAACAGGATTAGGTGTTCCGAATTTATTGTCTACCAGTTCTTTGGTATTAAAATAATATATCCTCTGGTCATTTCCTGCTTCTCCGCCGTAAGTAAACCTTTTGCCAATAGTTTTAAATGTTTCTTTTATTCCGCTGCCAAGTCCGCCTGAAAAAATACTGGGTTCGCTTGAGAGATCATATGTATATTCGCCCGGCTCTGCACAAACCTCTACAATTCTTCCCTTATCAACAATTATCATACACTGTCCGTCAGAAACAACAATACCGCTTCCGTTTGTAATGATGTTATCGCTTCCTTTGGTATTTGATGAACGGCGGCTGGTTTTTTTCTGACCTTTAACAGCCAGAACATCAGCTGGAAGAGAATCACAGCAAAAATATTCCTTCCACTGATCTGCCAAAGTACCTCCTACTGCTCCCATTGCTGCTTTAATAAGTCCCATGAAAAATACTCCTTTCAAATTAAAGTTTTAATTAATTTATTATAAAATAATTGTATGCTGATCTGGGGCATACAATTATTGTTTATTTATTATTTAAGTGCTTTTTTAACCTGTGCTACAATATTATCCTTACACAAGCCAAATTTTTTCAGCAGTTCTGCCGCCGGACCTGAATATCCGTACTCATCATTTACGCCGATTTTTATTACTGGTACGGGATAGCATTCAGTAACTGCTTCAGCAACAGCCGCACCCAGTCCTCCGATAACACTGTGTTCTTCAACGGTCATAAGTATTCCCGAATCCTCTGCCGCTTTGCAGATAAGATCCTTGTCAAGCGGCTTGATTGTATGAATATTAATAACTCCTGCATTTATGCCTTCTTTTTTCAGCTCATCTGATGCTTCCACAGCTTCATGAACCATAAGTCCCGTAGCAATAATTGTAATGTCATTGCCTTCACGAAGAGTAATACCCTTACCCAATTCAAATTTATATGTTTCACTGTCATTGAAAACAGGTGCGGCAAGTCTTCCAAAACGAAGGTATACAGGTCCCTTATGCAGTATTGCAGCTTCTACTGCGGCTCTTGCTTCAACATCATCAGCAGGATTGATTATTGTCATTCCCGGAATAGTCCTCATAAGAGCAATGTCCTCATTACACTGGTGTGTTGCACCGTCCTCACCAACTGAAATACCAGCATGAGTAGCACCGATTTTTACATTAAGTCCGGGATAGCCTATTGAATTTCTTACCACCTCATATGCTCTTCCAGCTGCAAACATTGCAAAGGTACTTGCAAAAGGAATCTTTCCGCATGCTGCCAGTCCTGCGGCAATTCCCATCATATTTGCTTCTGCTATACCGCAGTCAAAAAATCTTTCCGGATAAGCCTTTTTAAAAATACCTGTTTTTGTAGCAGCTGCAAGATCAGCGTCAAGAACCACAAGCTCAGGATATTTTGCCGCAAGCTTTGTAAGAGTTTCTCCATAGCTTTCTCTGGTTGCCTTTTTTATTAAATCTGCCATTTTTAGTTAACCCTCCAGTTCCTTAAGCTGTTCGTCAAGCTCTTTCATTGCCTGATCATACTGTTCCTTGTTTGGTGCACATCCATGCCATGAAACCTGATTCTCCATAAAGGAAACGCCTTTTCCCTTAATACTTTTCTGAATAATGGCAACCGGTTTTCCGCTGACTGAATCTGCTTCATTGAAAGCTCTTTCAATATCATCAAAGTCATGTGCATCCATAGTAATTACATGCCAGCCAAATGCGGCAAATTTATCTGTAATAGGTTCAGGAGAGCATACCTCTGAAATTGCTCCGTCAATCTGAAGACCATTATTATCCACAATTGCGATGAGATTGTCAAGCTTTTTATGAGACGCAAACATTGCAGCTTCCCATACCTGACCTTCTTCTATTTCGCCGTCTCCTAAAACTGCATAAACCTTGTACGACTTTTTGTCAAGTTTTCCGGCAAGAGCCATTCCGCATGCCGCAGAAATTCCCTGTCCCAAGGAACCGCTGGACATATCAACACCTTTGGTATTAATACATGGATGTCCCTGAAGCATTGAACCTATATGACGAAGATTTTTCAGTTCCTTTTCCGAGAAATACCCTTTCAGTGCCAGAACAGAATAAAGTGCAGGCGCACAGTGTCCCTTTGAAAGAACCATACGGTCTCTGTCCGGGTCCTCAGGACAATCAGGGTTTACATTCATCTTCTCAAAGTAAAGATAGGTTAAAAGTTCTGCAATTGAAAGCGAACCGCCGGGATGTCCCGATTTTGCATTATAAACCCCCTCTATTATTCCTTTTCTGACTTTACAGGCGTTGACCTGCAGGCATTTCCTAGTATTGCCGTCCATTTTTTTACCTCCTGAAAATAACGCTTTGATTTTTTCATTGTCATCTAATTATATTTTTTCTGAATAAATCATATCAATAAGTTCTGCAATTGCAGCCTCATCGCTTGTATTTCTCAAAACTACATCAGCGGCATTTTTCACATCCTGCTGTGCATTAGCAGTTGCGGCACCGATATCCGCCGCCTGTATCATTTCAATGTCATTGTGATAGTCTCCGGCGGAAATGACTTTGAAATTTTCCATTCCCATAAGCTTTATATACTCTTTAAGTGCTGCTCCCTTGGAGCTTCCATGAGGCAGCATTTCAATAAACGTATCATGAGAACGTACAAAATCCACCGGATAATTCTGATTTTTTACATATTCTTCCAGCTGTGCTATATGGTCAGGTTCATCCGCAAACAAAATTTTAAACCATCCGCCTTCTGGAACACTGTCAAGTTCAGAATAAGCAGGTTCCACCTGACAGATACGGACGTGATCCTGTTCATATTCATTATTGCATACAACGTAGATATTGTCAAGTCTTAAAACCTCTCCGCCGGGATTTTTCATGAAATCAAAAAGTTCCCTTGCGATATCCTTTGCACATTCCGGAAGTTCATCAGTAAACATGACTTTATCAGTATGAGTATCATAAATGAGTGAACCATTATAAAGAATTACAGGGATATCAATCTCAAGCTTTTCAATATATTTTATTGCAGACTGTAAAGTTCTTCCCGTTGCAATAGTAAATTTTCCGCCGTCTTTTCTGAATCGGTTTATCGCATCTGTATCTTTTGGGGACAGAATTTTATTTCCCGGAAGAAGCGTTCCGTCCATATCCGTTATAAGCAGAATATTAGATAAATCAGGCATAATTATCTGACCTTTCTTAAAATTTCTTTGAAATAATCCGGAAGTTCACTGTCAAACTCCATATATTTTCCGGTATCAGGATGAATGAATCCTATTTTTCTGGCGTGCAGGCACTGTCCTTCAATACCCTTGAATGCCTTTCCATAAACATCATCCCCCAGAACCGGATGACCGATATATGCCATATGAACTCTTATCTGATGAGTTCTTCCCGTTTCCAGCCGGCATTTTAAATATGCATATTTATCAAACTGTTCTAAAACCTTGTAATGGGTTACAGCATTTTTTGAATTTTTATATATTACACACATTTTCTTCCGGTCATTAGGATTTCTGCCGACAGGTGCATCTACTGTTCCTTCTGTCTGACTGAATCTTCCCTGTGCTACCAGTTCATATTCTCTGGTAAAACTATGAACTTTTATCTGCTCTGCCAGAAAATTATGTGCAGCATCCGTTTTAGCAACAATCAAAAGTCCGCTTGTATTTTTATCAATTCTGTGTACAATCCCCGGACGTATAACTCCATTAATTCCGGACAAGCTGTCCCCACAGTGATAAAGCAAAGCGTTTACCATAGTACCGCTGTAATTTCCAGGTGCCGGATGAACGACCATTCCCTTGGGCTTGTTAACTACAAGGAGACTGCTGTCCTCATAAACAATATCAAGGGGAATATTTTCAGGCTCTGTGTTCAGTTCAACCGGTTTCGGAATGTTTATTTCAACAGTGTCCCCCACTCTGAGCTTATAATTTTTAGCAGCAGTTTTTTCGTTAACCAGTACTCCGCCGGATTCAATAATGTTCTGAACAGCTGTTCTTGTCAGAGTATCAGTTTGTTCTGCAATCCATTTGTCAAGTCTTGAACCGCTGTCGTTTTCAGTCACTGTAAGAACCATCTCATCCATCAGTGCTGCCCTTTTTCACTTTCTCGCCATGTTCCTTTTCAAAAAACAATACATATACCAGCAGAAGTATTACACCAATCACAACACAGCAGTCTGCAAAATTAAATATTGCAAAATTAAAAAGCTGTACGTCAAGATAATCAACCACAAGTCCTCCCCTGAACAGACGATCGATTATATTTCCCAGTCCGCCGCTTACAACCAGTGAAAGACATATTACCATAAATTTATTATTCCTATGCTTTATCATATAATAAATACAAAAAATCATAAGAGCTGCCGTAACGCCTACAAGAATCCAGCGCATACCGCTGAAACTTCCGAAAACAGCACCGTCATTTTCAAGATAGGTAAGATTAAGAATTTTTAAATTTCCTATTTTTATAAATTCTCTTGACGGTGTTCCTTTAAGGCTTTCAACTGCCCAGTATTTTATGAGCTGATCCACACCGGTAAGCAATATTATTGCTGAAAAAGCTATTATCAAGATTAAAATAAAGCGTCTTCCTCTCTTTTAAAAATATAACTTGCCGCCCAAAGGAACGGCAAGTTATTATTTCTTTATTCAACAACTCCGGCACATCTTTCGCAAAGTGTCGGATGTTCGCTGTTTTTGCCGACAGTTTCAGAGTAGCACCAGCATCTTTCACATTTTCCGCCTGTTGCCTTTACAACTCCAAATTCCGGTGATTCTACATTTGTCTCAACTACAGAAACTCCGGAAACGATCAGAATCTCAGCAAGCTGATCAGCTATTGCACTGTATTTTTCATACATTTCACCGCCGCAGTGAACAATAACATTAGCTTCAAGGGACTTACCGATAACCTTTTCATTACGTTTTTCTTCAAGCACCTTATTTACAGTTTCTCTGACATTATAAATAAATTCCCACTTGCTGATAAATTCGTCACTGAATTCTATTCCGGATTTTTCAGGCATTTCATTTAAGAAAATGCTTTCAGCGTTTTCATCAGCACAATGCGGCAGATAGCCCCAGATTTCTTCAGCTGTAAATGACATTATAGGAGCTATAAGTCTTGCAACACCGCTTAAAATTCTGTACATTGCAGTCTGTGCCGCACGTCTTTTAACAGACTTTTCATCTTCACAGTAAAGTCTGTCCTTTATAATATCAAGATAGAAGTTTGACATATCAGTAACACAGAAATTGTGAATGCTGTGGAATGCAATATGGAAATCGAATTCCTCATAACCCTTCTTGACCTTATCTATAAGATTATCAAGCCTCATCAATGCCCACTTGTCAATTTCAAGCAGTTCATCATCTGAAACCATATCAGTATCCGGATTGAATCCATCTCCGTTTGAAATATTTCCAAGAATAAATCTTGCTGTATTTCTGATTTTCTTATAAGCATCAGAAAGCTGCTTTAATATTTCAGGAGAAATTCTGATATCTGAATGATAGTCGGAAGAAGCAACCCACAGTCTTAAAATATCTGCACCGTATTTGTCAACAACTTCAGCCGGATCAATACCGTTGCCCAAAGACTTATGCATAGTTCTGCCCTGACCGTCAACAACCCATCCGTGAGTGCAGACAGCCTTATAAGGAGCAGTTCCCTTGTAAACCACAGAAGTGAGAAGTGAAGACTGGAACCAGCCTCTGTACTGGTCAGCACCCTCCAGATAAAGGTCAGCAGGCCATGTAAGAGAATCCTTTTCGTCCATAACAGCAGTGTGGGATACGCCGCTGTCAAACCATACGTCCATGATATCATATTCTTTGGTAAATTCGCCGCATCCGCATTCGCATTTTACAGTATCAGGGATAAATTCACTAAGCTCTCTTGTCCACCATGCGTCAGCGCCTTCCTTGCGGAACAAATCAGAAATAGCCTTGATAGTTTCATCGGTAACGATAGGCTTTCCGCAGTCTTTACAATATATGATAGGAATCGGAACGCCCCATGTTCTCTGTCTGGAAATACACCAGTCACTTCTGTCACGAACCATTCCCTTGATTCTGTCTTCGCCCCACTCAGGAATCCATTTTACATTTTCAATAGCCTCAATTGCCTTGTCCTTAAATCCATTTACCGAACAGAACCACTGTTCTGTAGCACGGTAAATAATCGGACTGTTGCATCTCCAGCAGTGAGGATACTGGTGAGTGATCTGCTGACTTGCAAGAAGTGCACCTGTTTCTTCAAGTTTTGCAGCAATTGCCTTGTTTGCCTCATCAGTATCAAGACCTTCAAATTCTCCGGCTTCCTTAGTCTGTCTGCCTTTAGCGTCAACGCATACCAGAATGCCGATATCGTCATAATTTTTACATACCTCAAAGTCCTCAACACCATAGCCCGGAGCAGTATGAACACAGCCAGTACCGCTTTCCAGAGTTACATGGTCACCTACGATAACAGGAGAAAGTCTGTCATACAGAGGATGCTTTGTTTTCATATGTTCAAGTTCAGCACCTGTAAAGGAGCCGACTGTTGTATAGCCTTCAATTCCGGCAGTTTTCATTGTTGTATCAACAAGCTCTGCTGCCATTACATAGTATTCATCACCGTTTTTGACAAGAGTATATTCATACTCAGGTCCCAGACATATTGCAAGGTTGCCCGGAATTGTCCATGTTGTAGTTGTCCATATTACAAAGAAAACCTTGCTCAAATCAAGTCCCATTGCGGTGAACAGACCCTTATCATCTGTGACATTGAATTTTACATATATTGATGTACACGGATCGTTTGAATATTCAATTTCAGCTTCAGCAAGAGCAGTGTTACAGTCAGGACACCAGTAAACAGGCTTCAGACCCTTATACATATAGCCTTCTTTTGCCATTTTACCGAAGACCTCAACCTGTCTTGCTTCATATTCAGGTTTCAATGTAAGATACGGGTCATCATAGTCGCCTAAGCTTCCAAGACGCTTAAACTGTTCCATCTGACTGTTTACATGCTTGAGAGCAAAATTTTTGCAGTGCTTTCTAAGCTCCACCGGAGGAATAGCACCGTTTTCAACGCCGATATCCTTCATAGCCTTAAGCTCAATAGGAAGTCCGTGAGTATCCCATCCCGGAACATAAGGAGCGCAGAAACCGCTCATATTTTTATACTTTACAATAAAGTCCTTTAAAACCTTGTTAAGTGCAGTTCCCAGATGAATCTGACCATTAGCATACGGCGGACCGTCATGAAGAATATAACTGGGCTTGCCCTTGTTATTTTCTACCATTTTGTAATATAATCTGTCATCTTCCCATTTTTTCAGGGTTTCCGGTTCTCTTTTCGGAAGATTTCCTCTCATAGGGAAATCAGTTTTCGGCAGATTCAGTGTTTTATTATAGTCCATTGCCATTATACTTCTTCCTTTTCAGTTGTTGTATTTCCGGTCTGTGAATTGTTCTGTCCGAACTGCAGATCGGTAAATCTTGATTCATATACGCCCTTGATTGTTCTTGCAGAAAAACTTGAGGTTGCAAACGGATCCGGTTTCGGAGGCTCTTCAGCAATTTCATCGTTATTGCTATATTGCTGCTGATTATCATCATCGTCAAGCTCAATTTCCGGCATTGCAGAAATCATTTCAAGATGAGTTTTATACATATCAAACAGACTTTTCTTGAATTCTGAAACCTGTTTCTGAGCTTCAACAAGGTTTTCCTTTTCCTTTGCGATTTCAGCTCTGTTTTTTTCCATTGCAGCTTCATGCTGAACAGTTGCCTCATCCAGAAGAATTTTAGCTTTTTCTTCAGCCTGAGCTATAATTTCATCTGCCTTTTCCTGAGCTTCTGCCACTACCTGATGACCCTGTTTCTGAGCACCCAGCAAAGCATCCTTCAAAGCGTCTTCATCCTGACGGTATTCTCTTACCTTATCGGCAAGTATCTGGATTTTGCTGTGAAGATCTTCTCTTTCAGCGTCTATTTCTTCAAATTCAGTAATAAGCTCTGCGAGGAACTCATCAATATCCTCTTGCTTATATCCGAATGCGGCTTTTTCAAATTTTCTTTCTCTGATATCACTTGCACTTATCAACGCCACTCACCTCTTAACAATATTTCAACACAGTTATGTGTATTCTGCCTTTCTTTGTTATACCGGAAACTTCTTCAAGCCTGAATTTTCCGTATCCTTTAACAGAAAAAACATCTCCCTGAGACAAATGACAAGTGCATTCATATTTAGGGAAATAATTTATTTCTGCACCAATTCCTTTAATTATTCCGACTGCCTTGCTCCGGCTTACATTCAGGGCGAGACTCAGGATTCCGTCAAGTCGCATAGACGCAACAGTACCTTTGATTTCCCTGAAATTTTCAGTACGCTCAAGCTTCGTCTGACAGTCATCATAAACACTTACACCAACAGAGCCGATTTTCCTTATATCGCTCATAATAACATCTTTCACTGAATCCGATACAGCTATCTGGGCGATCCCTTCATTTATAACAATATCGCCCACCGTTTCACGCTTTATTCGCAGAGCCATAAGTGCCCCCAGAAAATCCCTGTGAGTAAGAACATTTTCCTTCCTGAAAGTAAAAGTAAGGCACTTCAATGGAAAATCTGTATTTTCAGGACGAAAATATTCTTCATATATACAGAGCATTTTTCTTTCAGCATTTTCAAAAAATCCGTAAAAACAATAGTTTTTACATACAATACGCTTAAGCTCTCTTTCAGCGACAGCACATTCACGGCTGTTGAGAAAAGGCGAATAAACCATGCCTCTCCTCTCTGCCAGAACGGTCATATCGCTGATTCGTGAAATAAGCTTTTTATCTTCTTCCGAAACAGATGCATTATCAGTCATTTATCAGATAATCACTCCATTGTTCTCCAGCTCCCCCACAAGGTCTTCTCCTACAAATCCGACATTGTAAGGTGTAATGATATATGTCATATTAGCAACCGGCTTAAGACTTCCGCCGTTTGCATATGCAACTCCCACAAGAAAATCAATAATTCTTCTCTTATTTTCAGGAGAAGCTGTTTCAAGATTCAAAACAACAGTTTTCTTTGCAATCAGATGATCGGCAATCTGCTTGGCGTCCGTAAACACCTCCGGCTTTACCAGTACTACCTGAAGCTGTGCTGTTGCCTGAATATTCACAACCTTGTTTCTTTTTTCCTCTGTATCATCAAAACGCTCTGCTCTGTAACCACGGCTGTCCTCATAATCGCTGTCTCTTTGCTCAGTGTGATGACTGCTGCTCTGACGAGGTCTTGAATGAGATACTTCCTCATACTGCTCGTCACCGTCCTCCGGCGGAACAAAAAAGTCTTTGATGTTCTTGAAAATATCCATATCCGTTCTCCTATCTCCATTAATGATTTATAACACTTATCAAAATTTATTATACTGCAAAACTTAAGTTCACAGCATTTCAGAAATTCTTGGGACTCTCCTACTTATAAGTCCTCGGACCGAAAAGACCCCGGCCTATTCTTATAAGATTTGATCCGTACTGAATAGCTTTAGCATAATCATTCGACATTCCCATTGAGAGAATATCCATACTAATATTATCTATGTTTTCCTCTGAAATGTCAATATATATTTGCTGCATACTGCACAAAAATTTTTCAGGGCTTTCTATCGGCGGGATTGCCATAAGTCCCCGGACTTTAATATTGTTCATTTCAGACATTTCACACAGAAGTTCTTTAAGACAGCTTTTGTCAATTCCTCCCTTAGAGTCCTCATTGCCTATATTAATTTCAACAAGAACGTCCTGAACCTTGCCGATTCTCCGGGCATTTTTATCAATTTCAGCTGCGAGTTTTGCGCTGTCCACCGACTGTATCACAGAAACACTGTCAATGATATATTTTACCTTGTTGGTCTGAAGATGTCCTATAAAATGAACATCTGCACTTTTTTTATAAAAATCCTTTTTTGACATATATTCCTGAACACGATTTTCACCCAGAAGATCTATTCCAAGTCCTATAGCATGATTTACCGCTTCGGGATCAACCGTTTTGGTAACTGCCATAATTTTTATTTTTTCATCAGGATGTCTGTATTTTGCAGCCGCTTCATTGACATTAAAAATTATTTTCTTTAAATTTTCATCAATATAGCTGAAATCAGTTTCCATCAGCGTCAACACCTTCCACTACAATATCATCGTAAAGAGATACATAATCGTTCCCTGCATTCAGCGATGACAAAACATAATTGCTGCCTTCATATATAACGTCGAGCTTTTTAAAATTTATCTGCTCGCCGAGTTTGACATAAACTCCCTTGCAGTTTACCAGCTGCCTGGTTTCCTTGCCTGTTTCTTCATCCACAACAGTTTCTTCAACATCTTTAAATCTGATAGCTTTTCTTGAAACCTTTATTCCTTCATATTCACCCTTGATCATCTCAATGCGTTCTGTTCTGTGCTGAACAAGATCATAGGTAAGTTCATCGCATTTAATGATAACGATACTCTCACCGGGAACTTTTGTATCCCTGATGTCATAAACAGTACCTTCCACCGTGTCAGATGTTGACTGAAATTTCAGTGTTACATCCTCGTCAATTGAAAACTGGGCATTTCTGTTATCAATAACCCCGGCTGCATACCATTCATATCCGTCAATCAGCTTGCCTATAATATTGCCGTCTTCAACAGGACCGCTGTCCTTCACACTGTTAATAAGCTCCGGAGTAAGGCTGCTGAGCTTGTCCATTGTAAATTTATCCTCATATCCGTCAGCATAGCTTACAAAATACGCTGATTTATCAGACACTATACTGTCCAGCGGAACCGTTTCAGATGCCTGAAGTTTAGCTATCTGCGAGTTAAGTTCAGAAACACGTGATGTAAGATCAATTCCGGAATCAGTAACAAGCTGATATGTGCTGAGAAGAACTGCAAGTTCATCTCTCTCAGCGGAAATATTATCAAAGTTTCCCGTCTCACGCTCGTTTATTATATTTTTATACTTTTCCTCTATAAGCGGTGCAAGATTTGCAGGCTGCGCTGATTCAACCGTACCGGGATTCTGGATTTTGTTTATAATTTCCAGCTGATTATTCAGAGCATCAATTTTCTGCTTTATATCTATCTGACTTTCATCCGCATAAATTTCAGCAATTACAGAACCTTTTCCAAGCTTTCCGCCGTCAGAAACACAGTAGCTTACAACTCCGTTTCCGCCATAGCTTACGACTTCTTCATTGCGGATATAAACAGCCTTAAAGGACACTGAATCATCTGCTTCTGCCAGAATTGCCGTTTCCGTTTTATATTTCTGATCATTCATATGATAAATAATACTGAAAAGCGAAGTTAACATGCATATCATAAGAATAAATCCCAAAATCTTAGAAGTAGCCGAATTCATTAAGATTCACCTTACTGCTCGCTTTTTTCCGCAGCATCAAGAATAGGAATAGGCTTTACCGGAATAATTGTGGAAATAGCATGCTTGTAAACAAGATTCTGCTTTCCTTCACAATCAAGAATTACGATATAGTTATCAAATCCTCTGACCATTCCCTTGAATTGAAATCCATTTGTAAGGTAAATGGTTACCGGGATTCTGTCCTTTCTTGCCTGATTCAAAAAAACGTCCTGTAAATTAAGAATTTTATTCATATTTACACCCCTTAAAAAATAAAATGCATAAATGAACATTTGTTTTATCCGTCCTCAGAAAATTCTAAAGACATATATAAAAATACTTATTTTATATTATATCACAAACTTAACGTTTTGGCTATAATTTTTTTACAATAATCAGAAATTTTCTCCGTATTGTCAAATTCATCTAACATTATCCACTGAATTTTTGCATTTTTCCTAAACCAGGTAAGCTGCCGCTTGGCATATCGTCTGGTTTCCTGTTTTATTTTGTCGATACATATGCTCAGATCTGACACTCCGGTAAAGTAAGGAATCAGCTCCTTATAGCCTATTGCATTAGCAGCTGTTTTCATTTCTGTGGATTCAAAAATTTCCCGTGCTTCATTCACCAGTCCTTTTTCCGCCATTAAATCCACACGCCGGTTTATTCTGTCATAAAGTTTCTGACGGTCAGAAAAATTAAGTCCTATTATTACATATTCATAAGGTGATTCTTCCAGACGGCTTTCTGCCTTGAATTCACTGAGCTTTCTGCCTGTGAGTTCATAAACCTCCAGTGCACGGATAACCCTCACCAGATTATTGGGATGAAGTTCTGAAGCTGTCTTGGGATCACATTTTTCCAGTCTTTCAAAAAGTGTTTCATTGCCAAAGCTTTGGGCTTCTGCCTCCAGTCTGCTGCGTATCTCAGGACTTGTTTTTATTTCCGGAAATTTCACATTATCAATAAGAGAAGAAATATAAAGTCCTGTTCCTCCGACGATCAGCGGCAGATGCCCTCTGCCGTTTACCTCGGCGATTTTTTTATTTGCAAGCTCCACATAATCGGCAACACTGAAGCTTTCATTTCTGTCAAGAAAATTTATCAGATGATGAGGAATCCCCTCCATTTCTTCTGCTGTAGGTTTAGCAGTTGCAATATCCATGCCCTTATATATCTGCATTGAGTCAGCAGATATAACCTCTCCGTCAAATTCCTTTGCCATTTTAACACCCAGAGCAGTTTTTCCGGAGGCTGTAGGTCCCGCAATTACGGCAATTTTTATTTTGCTCATATTATATTATCCTTTTGAATTGTTTTTCTATTTCCCGTCTTGTCAGTACAAACATTACGGGTCTGCCGTGTGGACAATGCCTTATATTATCGCTGTAAAAAACTGTTTCAGCAAGCTTCTGAAGCTCCGGAATACTGTTTTTGTCGTTTGCTTTTATAGCCGCTTTGCAGGCAAGGTCATGGAGCATATCATCAAGAAGATGTGTCTGAGGATTCATCTTATTCAAATAAAAATTCTCGGCAATTTCGGGAATAACTTCATCCATATTAAGACTGTCAAGAATAAGCGGCACTTCTTTGATTTCAGCATACGGCTTAGAAGAAACATCAATTTTAAATCCCATATTTTCAAGAGTCGGGCGATTTTCTTCCAGTGCGCAGCATTCATTTTCTGACAGAAGTATTTTAGCAGGAGTTACAAGCATCTGACTGTCAGCATTGTTACAGCTGCTTTTAAGCTTTTCAAAAATCACTCTTTCATGTGCGGCATGCTTGTCAATCATTATCATTTTATCTTCCGATTCTGCCAGAATATAATTTTTGAAAAGCTCGCCTATAACCCGTATTTCAGATCTTTCTTCCTTTAAAGTGTTACTGCTGGTATTTCCCGGCTCAGACCTTTTGAATGAATTCTGGTTTATATAACTATATTCCTTATATACCGGTTCGGGAGTTTCCTCTTTTGCATGATTTTCTTCTGAAACAGAAGAAATCTTTGTATCAGGTTCATTACCGTATTCCACTTTTTTTGAGGAAAGCTGAATTTCTCCGCTTTTAGCATTACCGCTATAATCAGCCGCTGATTTCTTTTCTGCAGAAAAAAACGACTCAGAAACAGGCTTTATCACACTTTCAGTCTGTCCGGATTTTTGCTCTGAAACATCATTTTCCTTATTATTGTCAAGCATTTGCTGTTCAAATTTTTCAGGTTCAAAAGGTTTTGTTTTGTAGTCAATTACTGACTCTCTTTCTTCCTTCATCTGAAACTCATAAATCAGTCCGGACGCCATAAGAGCATTTTTCACAGCAAAATACACACTGTTGAAAATAATCTTTTCATCGGAAAATCTGACCTCTGCCTTTGCCGGATGAACATTAACATCTACCGCCGCCGGAGGAACATCAAGCATTAAAACACATGCCGGGTATTTTCCAACCATAATCAAATTTTTATATGCTTCCTCCAGAGACACACAGCATGTAACCGACTTTACATATCTGCCGTTTACAAAGAAATTCTGAAATGAACGGTTGGATTTTGAATAAAGCGGTTTTATAATATACCCCTTTACCGTTATGCCGTTTTCACTGTAATCCACAGGTATAAGATCATGGGCGAAATCTCTTCCGTATACGCCGTAAATGGCTGAATAAAGTTCTCCGTCTCCGGCAGATGTAAACTCAATTTTATTGTCTTTTATAAGCTTAAAAGAAATTTCCGGATGGGACAATACAATTTTCTGCATTATAGAAATAATTGCATTCGCCTCAGCAGAATCCCTTTTCATAAACTTCTGGCGAACCGGTACGTTAAAGAAAATATCTCTTATTATAATAGTAGTACCCTCCGGACAGCCTGTTCTTTCATTGAGCTTTTCAATGCTTCCCTCAATGATATAATTAGTACCCAGCTCGTCATCACGGGTTTTCGTCAGAACCTCAACCTTTGCCACAGCGGAAATTGATGCTAAAGCTTCTCCCCTGAAACCTAAAGTCATAATACTGTCAAGATCTGTTTTAGATGTAATTTTACTTGTTGCATGCCTTAAGAATGCCGTAGCCACCTGATCTGCCGCAATACCGCTGCCGTCGTCAGTTATACGCATATAAGTAGTACCGCCGTTTTTTATTTCAACGGTAATATGCTCTGCGCCTGCGTCAATAGAATTTTCAAGCAGTTCCTTTATAACCGATGCCGGACGCTCAATAACCTCTCCGGCAGCAATAAGCTCAGAAATTTCCTTGCTTAAAACATTTATTTCCGCCATGTATTCACACCCTTTCATTTATAAAAATTTATTTCTCCGCCGCCAGTTCTGCAAGTTCTTCCAGAAGCTCACGGCATTCACTGTCAGTAAGCTCCGCAACATTAGTTTTTATTAAACGGTCTGCCAGAATATCACGGCTTACACTGCCGAAAGTCATCTGTCCGTCGTCCTGCTTACTTGCTTTGGACGGCTTATTTTCAAGCTCCATTTCAGCAAGAAGCTCTCTTGCCCGCTTTACAACCTTTTCAGGCAGTCCGGCAAGCTTTGCAACCTCAATACCGTAGCTTTCATCAACTCCGCCCCGTACTATTTTTCTTAAAAATCTTATTCCGTCCTTGTTTTTTCTGACTGCAATACTGTAATTTTTAACACCGTCCATAATATTTTCCAGTTCAATCAGTTCATGATAATGAGTTGCAAACAGAGTTTTGCATCCCAGTGACCGTGAATTGCAGATATGCTCTGCCACTGCCCTTGCAATACTGATTCCGTCAAAGGTGGACGTACCTCGTCCTACCTCATCGAGAATTACAAGACTGTTTTTGGTTGCAAATTTCAGGATATCCGCAACCTCGCTCATTTCTACCATAAACGTACTCTGTCCGGCAGTCAGATCATCAGATGCTCCGACTCTTGTAAAAATCCTGTCAACTATTGAAATTTTAGCATAGGATGCAGGAACGAAACAGCCAATCTGTGCCATTAAAGTAATAAGTGCCGTCTGTCTCATATAGGTTGATTTACCTGACATATTAGGTCCGGTTATAATTGACATTCTGCTTGAACCGGTATCAAGGTAAATGTCATTAGGCACAAAAACCTCATCGGTCAGCATAAGTTCCACAACAGGGTGTCTTCCGTCATGAATATCAATAACACCATCAATGGCTATTTCCGGACGGGTATAATTATTTTTCATTGAAACATCAGCAAAGGAGGCAAGTACATCAACTGCCGCAACAGCCGAAGCAGTCCTCTGGACGCTTTGAAGCTTTGAAGCTAAGAAGTCACGTATTTCTGAAAAAATATCTGCTTCAAGCCTTAAAGCCTTGTCTTTGGCACCCAATATATTATTTTCGGCATTTTTAAGCTCTTCGGTAATAAATCTTTCACAGTTTGCAAGAGTCTGCTTTCTGATATACCTGTCTGGCACAAGGTCATAGTAGGAACGTGTGACCTCAATATAATACCCGAACACACGGTTAAATCCGATTTTCAGACCCTTTATTCCGGTCTGCTCACGCTCCCGCTGTTCGATTTCAGCAATAATATCCTTGCCGCTTGTCATTATATGACGCAGGCTGTCAAGCTCTTCATTAAAACCGTCCTTAATAACTCCGCCGTCCTTAACAGATACCGGAGGTTCATCAATTATAGCATTTTCAACAAGATTTGAAATATCCTCAAGTGTTGAAATACTGCTTTCAAGAGAATTTAAAAGCTTTGAACCCGAAAGCTTTTTAAGCTGTTCTTTCAGACACGGCAACTGGAGTGACGTAACGGATAGGGATTTGAGATCTCTGGGTGTTGCTGTTTTGTACATTACTCTCGTCATAAGACGTTCAATATCATAAACACGCTCTAAAATATCCCCGACTTCCATAAGCACTACAGGATTTTTCACAAACTGCTCCACTGCTTCCAGTCTGTCAATAATTCTCGCCGGACTGGTAAGAGGCTGTTCAATATATGACTTCAGCAGTCTTTTTCCCATAGAGGTTTTCGTAGAATCCAGTACCCAGAGGAGAGAACCTTTTTTCTCTTTGTTTCTGAGCGTTTCAGTAAGTTCAAGGTTACGCCTTGCAGTCAGATCAAGAGCCATTACAGAAGATGTATCCTGACGTTCAATAGCTGTAAATCTTCCGGTGAGGGTTTTCTGGGTATCGCCTATATAGTCAAACAGTCCGCATACTGCACATACATCCGCACCGCTTTCAGCGAGTCCCAGCATATCCATAGAAGATACGGAAAACTGCTTGAACACTGCTTCTTTTTTCAGATCCGGATTAAAGCATTCCGATTCTCTTAATGTTACAGAACTGCCAAGTTTTGCCTTAATAAAATCCACAGAAGATTTAAGAGAAAGAAATTCCGAATTAAAAATCACTTCCGACGGAGTATATCTGGAAAGCAGATCAATGATTTCAGGTTCGGGATTTTTTCCCTTTGTTTCTGCAAGGCGAACTTCGCCGGTAGAAATATCCGCAAAACACATTCCGCAAATTTCATTGTCATAATAAGCACAGCAGATATAATTATTATTTTCATCGTTTAACATGCTGCTTTCAATAAGCGTTCCCGGAGTAACAACCCTTATAACATCTCTCTGTACTAGTCCTTTGCTTTCAGCAGGATCTGTAAGCTGTTCGCATATTGCAACTTTATATCCGGCTTCAATAAGCTTTTTTATGTAGATCTCACTGCTGTGGTGAGGGACGCCGCACATAGGCGCTCTCTCCTCAAGTCCGCAGTCCTTACCGGTCAGCGTAAGCTCAAGAGTTTTGGACGCTAAAAGTGCATCATTAAAAAACATCTCGTAAAAATCGCCCACACGAAAGAATAGTATTGTATCAGGATATGCTTCCTTAGCGTCCAGATACTGGTTCATCATAGGAGAGATTTTGGATCTGTCAATTTCCATTAATAACCTCCAATTATGCAATTTGACCTTTTCAAAATTATGAAAAAGTCAAAATGCAGGTTCTTATTTACGTCAATCAGTGGCAACCGCCGCATGTGGAACAGCTTCCTGAGCATCCGCTTGGCTGTGACGGACAGGTTTCAGGGTCTTCACCGTTTGCAGAAGCAGTTATAATATTGTTAATTTCCGCAAGCATTCCGTCCATGGCATTTTTTGCAGCATTGAAAGCCACCATATTCGGATTGACCATTATTTCACCGTAAATATTTTTTATAGTTCCGTCCAGTTCTTTAAGCTTGTCAGCGTCCTTGTCAGTTTTCGACATTTCCATGTTCAGCTCATAGCGTTTCATAGTAAATTCACCGATAAGCTTCTGAAGCTCATCGTCCTTGTCATTTGTTTCCTTAGCCTTTATATATGCATCATATCTGGGATCTGCCTGAATAAGCTTTCCTAACTCTCTTGCCATTGAAATAGTATCCATTTTAATTTCTCCTTTTAATTTATAATTTTTCCGGTTACTGCCCAGTTTTTAGCACCGGTTATTTTCACATTCACAAAACTGCCTTCCAGGGATTCATCTCCCTCAAATTCCACTATAATAAATTCTCCGCTTTTACCGGTCATAGTACCTTCTCTTTTTCCCTTGCCGTCAACTAGAACCCGCATTGTCCTGCCGATAAACCGTTTATAGCTTTCCGTTGAAATTTCACGCTGAAGTGCCAGCAGCTTTGTCATACGCCGGCTCTTTTCCTCGTCTGAAATACGGTCTTCCATTTCAGCCGCTTTCGTTCCTGAACGCTTTGAATAGATAAATGAATATATATTGTCATATTTCACAGCTTTCATAAGCTCCAGAGTTTGTTCAAAATCCTCGTCAGATTCATTTGGAAAACCGACAATAATATCTGTAGTAAATGAAAAATCAGGAATTATGCTTCGTGCATAATCAATTGTTTCCATATATTTTTCAATTGTGTATTTCCGGTTCATCTTTTCAAGAATATCATTGCTTCCGCTTTGCACCGGAAGATGAAGATGCTTGCCGGCTTTTTCACAGCGGATTATAGTATCAATAAGTTTTTTACCGGCATCTTTAGGGTGGGACGACATAAATCTTATTATAAAGTCTCCTTCAATCTCATTGATAAGCTCAAGAAGTCCGGGGAAGTCCACGCCGTCGGGAAGATCTCTGCCGTATGAATTGACATTCTGACCCAGAAGCATTATTTCCTTATACCCTGACGCTGCAAGGTTTTTCACTTCACTGATAATGTCTTCTGGTCTGCGGCTGCGTTCCCTGCCTCTGACGTACGGTACTATACAATATGTGCAGAAATTATTGCACCCGAACATTATAGGTACAGATGCTTTAAAACGGCTGTCCCTTGCCTGTTCCAGACCCTCCACAGGCATATCATACTCATTGGTATCAAAAATATGTTTTTCACCTGTAAGCTTTTCAAGCAGAAGCTTCGGAAATTTATCCAGAGCAGAAGAACTGAAAACAATATCCACATATTTATATGACCGGTTTATTTTTTCAACCACATGTTCAAGAGACGCCATACATCCGCAAAGACATATTATCATTTCCGGATTTTTTTCCTTGTAATGCTTGATATATCCGAGATTCCCGAAAACTCTGTCCTCAGCATTTTCTCTTACAGCACAGGTGTTAAAAATAACGATTCCTGCGTCCTCCGGCTTGTCCGTCAGAACGCATCCCATTTTAAGAAGCATTCCTTTTATTTTTTCACCGTCGGAAAAATTAAGCTGACAGCCATAGCTATGGACACATGCGGTCATCGGTTTGTTTCTGCCGGAAATGATCCCGGCTGCAGCACTCATATATTCTTCAATTGTTTTTTCCTGATTCAACTGCTGTTCTCCATTCATTTTTACGAAAAAGATTTTTTACAGTAAAGGCATTGCGTATCATTATATCTTTTTTATTATTGCCAGAACTACATCTGCCACTCTCTTTGCTGCAATTTTTTCAAATTCATCAAATGTCATTTCACCCTCGTCATCAGCATTATCAGAAATACATCTGATGCTTACAAAAGGAATTTTGTTCATAAATGCACAATGACCGATAGCGGAAGTTTCCATATCCACAGCAAGCGGAGAAAATTTATCGCAGATTTCCTTTTTAACCTCACTGCTTGAAATAAATGATTCTCCGGAAACAACTCTTCCTACATGGCTGTCAAAGCCGAATTCTTTGCACACGCTGCATGCAGTATTTATAAGTTTTTCATCAGCCTTGAAAATTCCGTTGTAAGGCGGATAGTTATTTAAAAATTTCAGCTCAAGGTCATGGGGCAGCACTTCGTTTGATACAACGATATCGCATACCTTCACCGAAGTATCCATACCTCCGGCAACACCTGTATTTATAATGGCATCCACATCAAAATGATCGATCATGACCTGAGTGCATACTGCTGCGTTTACCTTTGCAATACCGCAGCAGGCATTTATCACAAGCTTGTCTCCATAAGTATTTATATAAAAATCAAATCCGGAATAATTTTTTATTACAGATCCGGTAAGAGTATTTCTTATATCAGCAAGCTCTGACGGCATTGCACCAATAATTCCAATAGTCTTCATATTTTATTCCTTTCTGAATGTACCTTCTTCTGGTACAGTAAAAAACGATTTCCTTTCTATTATAACAAAAAACGATTCTTTGTGCAATACCTAAATACGCAATTAAGGCGTTATCCTTATGAAAAAATTGTGAAATTTATTGTAATATGGAAAAAAATAAGTTATAATTAAAATAAATATTGTATTCATTTAAATCAGAAATTTTAAAATGCGGAGCATTAACTGTCAAGGAGATGATATTTATGTCAAAAGTGACTCCTCCCCAGATAAGCGGTACACTGAGAAAATTTGCACTCAGAGTGCCGGCAGTCATAAAAGAATGCAGCGGCATTATAGTATTCGGAAAGAGAATTAAATCTCTGGTATTCACAACCGACGTCTGTATTATAAGAAATGTAAATGCCGACGCTGTTATTGCTGTTTATCCCTTCACTCCACAGCCTATAATAACACAGGCTGTTATGCTTGCGGCAGACATTCCGGTATTTGCAGGAGTGGGCGGCGGTCTTACCAGCGGAAACAGAGTTTTAAACCTTGCCCATTATGCTGAAATGCAGGGGGCTACCGGAGTTGTAGTAAACGCTCCTACATCAAATGAAATAATCCGGAAGCTGAGTGAACAGATAGATATCCCGGTTATAGTAACTGTTGTAAATGACAGTGTGGATTACCGTGAGAGAGTAGAATCAGGTGCTACTATATTTAATGTATCCGCAGCCCAGAAAACCGCTGAGATCGTAAGAGATATCAGAAAAGAATTTCCGGAATTTCCGATCATAGCAACCGGAGGTCCGACAGATGAATCCATTCTCCGTACAATTGAAGCCGGCGCTAATGCCATTACATGGACCCCGCCGTCAAATGGGGAGGTTTTTAAGGATATAATGGATGCATACAGGCAAAATCAGCCTCATCCATAATGTATATATACATATTTTCTGTATATATAATGTATATTTTCAAAAAAATTGCATATTTATGCAAAAAACTCTTGACATTTATGCATAAAGGTGTATAATGTAATTAATAATTTTTTAAATTCCGGAGGATTACCATTATGAATAAACCAAAAACAAATAAGGAAATAAAAAAAGTAGTTTTAGCTTATTCCGGCGGTCTTGATACATCAATCATTATTCCGTGGCTTAAGGAAAACTACAACAACTGCGAAGTTATTGCAGTTTCAGGAAATGTAGGTCAGGCAAGTGAACTTGAAGGTCTTGAAGAAAAAGCCAAGAAAACAGGTGCTTCAAAACTTTATATAGAAGACCTTACAGAAGAATTTATCACCGACTACGTTTTCCCTACCGTTCAGGCTGGTGCAATTTACGAAAACAGATACATGCTTGGTACTTCCTTTGCACGTCCTATCATTGCAAAGAGAATTGCTGAAATTGCAATCAAAGAGGGTGCTGACGCTATCTGCCACGGCTGCACAGGCAAGGGCAACGATCAGGTTCGTTTTGAACTGGCAATAAAAGCATTTGCTCCTGATATGCCTATCATTGCTCCATGGAGAATCTGGGATATTCAGTCAAGAGATGAAGAAATTGACTACGCTGAAGCACATAACATTCCTCTTAAAATAAACCGTGAAACAAACTATTCAAAGGACAAGAATATCTGGCATCTCTCTCATGAAGGTCTGGATCTTGAGGATCCTGCAAATGAACCTCAGTACGAAAAGCCGGGATTCCTTGAAATGGGTGTTTCTCCTATCCAGGCTCCGGACAAGCCGACTTATGTAACAATTCACTTTGAAAAAGGTGTACCTACAGCTATTGACGGCAAGAATATGGGTGCGGTAGAAATCGTTGAAACTCTCAACAAGCTCGGCGGAGAAAACGGTATCGGTCTTGCAGACTTAGTTGAAAACCGTCTGGTTGGTATGAAGTCCAGAGGTGTTTATGAAACTCCCGGCGGTGCTATTCTTTATCATGCACACGAAGTTCTCGAAACTATCACACTTGACAAGGAAACAGCAAGAATGAAGCAGTACATCGGAATCAAGTTTGCTGATATCGTATATAACGGTCAGTGGTATACTCCTCTCCGTGAAGCTTTGAGCGCATTCGTTACAGAAACTCAGAAAACTGTTACAGGTGATGTAAAGCTTAAGCTTTATAAGGGCAATATCATTAATGCCGGAGTTACTTCACCATATACTCTTTATGATGAAGAAGTTGCAACCTTTGATGCTGATGAAGTTTACAATCAGGCTGACAGTGCTGGCTTTATCAACCTGTTCGGACTGCCGATCAAGGTTAAGGCAAAGCTGGATCAGAAAAGAAACAATAAATAATTTATAATAAAATAAAAATATCTGTGGGCGGACATATTCTGTTCGCCCCTATGTGCTTATAGACATATACTGAAAGGATTTAACGATATGGCAGATAAAATGTGGGCAGGACGATTTTCCAAAGAAGTAGACGAAACGGTCAACGCCTTCAATTCATCAATTTCCTTTGACGGAAGAATGTACCGCCATGATATTCAAGGCAGTATTGCTCATGCGACAATGCTTGGAGAATGCGGAATAATCTCGAAGGATGACAGCAGTAAAATAATCGAAGGATTAAAGGACATACTTAAAGATATTGAAGACGGCAGTCTTGAAATGGATATGACCGCCGAAGACATTCATATGTTTATTGAAGCCGAACTTACCAAACGTCTGGGAGATGTGGGAAAAAGACTTCATACTGCCCGTTCCAGAAACGATCAGGTAGCAGTTGATATCCGTCTTTATCTGAGAGATGAAATAACTGAAATAAAGGTTCTTGTTTTAAAGCTCTGCAAAGCACTTTGCGATCTGGCACAGAAGCATACTGAAACTATTCTGCCCGGTTACACTCATCTTCAGAGAGCACAGCCTGTCACCTTTGCACATCATCTTATGGCATATGTTCAGATGCTCACAAGAGATTATCAGAGACTTTGCGATGCTGCCGGAAGAATGAATGAATGTCCCCTTGGCAGCTGCGCTCTGGCAGGCACCACATACCCTATAAACAGACAGATGACATCAGATTTACTGGGCTTTGACAGACCTATGGAAAACAGCCTTGACGGCGTATCTGACAGAGATTTCTGCGTAGAGCTTGGATGTGCGATTTCTCTTATTATGACTCATCTTTCAAGATTTTCAGAAGAAATCATAATGTGGTGTTCATGGGAATTTAAATTTATTGAACTTGATGATGCATACGCTACAGGTTCTTCAATAATGCCCCAGAAGAAAAATCCTGATATCACAGAGCTTATAAGAGGCAAAGCCGGAAGAGTAAACGGAAATCTTATGACTCTTCTTTCAATGCTTAAGGGACTGCCGCTTGCATACAACAAAGATATGCAGGAGGACAAGGAAGCTATTTTTGATTCTGTTGACAATGTAAAGCTTTGCCTTAAGACCTTCATTCCTATGATTGAAACTATGAAAGTAAACAAGGACAAAATGAGGGCTGCTGCTGCCGGCGGATTTATAAACGCTACAGACTGTGCAGACTATCTTGTAAAGCATGGAATGCCTTTCAGAGATGCTTACAAAATTACAGGAAGACTTGTTGCTGAATGTATAGACAAGGGGCTTACTCTTGAAACGCTTCCTCTTGAAAGCTACAGAGAGCTTTCAGTACTGTTTGACGAGGACATCTACAAAGCAATCAGTCTGGAAACATGTGCCGGAGAAAGAAAATCTTACGGAGGTCCTGCACCGGAAGCTGTAAAAAAACAGATAGATAATGCAATGAAAACATTAAAGCCTTATTTTGATGAATACGGAATAAACTGAGACTTATTATGAATAAAAAACACATAGTTTTTATTATATTGCTTACCGTTGCGGCTATGCTAATATGGATACTGGGAGAAATAACTTTAACATTTTTGCTTAATCTCGGTGCAAAAGCTTCTATCGTATGGACTGTTATAATGCTTGCTGCTACTCTTGGTTTAAGCGTATGGCGGTGCTGTCGGGACGAAAGCGGAAAAAACAGCCGCAAATGGTAAATGAATTGGAGAGCAGCGTGAAAAATCACGCTAATCTGATTCAAACAGGCGTTCTGCTCGCCGCAAAGCGGCAACCGCAGAACATGCCGAAAATCTCCATTGCCGCTTGGGGGATTTTCATTTATTGGTACTGACGCTGACAGCGGCAGAATGGAGATTAAAACAATGGTAAAGGTTTATATTGACGGTCAGGAAGGTACGACAGGTCTTAAAATTCTTGAACGTTTTAAGGGAAGAAATGATATTGAACTTTTGAAAATAGACGAGGACAAGCGAAAGGATATAAATGAGCGAAAAAAATTTATAAACGCTTCAGATTTTACCTTTCTGTGTCTGCCGGACGCTGCGGCGATCGAAGCTGTTTCACTGGTTGAAAACGATCATGTAAGAATCATTGACGCTTCTACCGCACACAGAACAAATCCGGACTGGGCTTATGGTTTCCCGGAACTCTCCCCTGAACACAGGGAAAAAATCCGGACTTCAAAAAGAGTTGCCAATCCCGGATGCTATGCAAGCGGATTCATTTCTATTGTATATCCTCTTGTAAAAGCGGGAATAATTCCGCCATACTATCCGGTTTTTGCATACGCAACATCAGGCTACAGCGGTGCAGGAAAAAAAGCTATTGCCGCTTATGAAAGCGAAAACAAACCGGCAGAGCTTTTAAGCCCAAGACAGTATGCACTTAACATGAATCACAAGCACCTTCCGGAAATGCAGAAAATATCCGGTCTTGCATATAAACCGATGTTTAATCCTATCGTTGACAATTATTACAGCGGTATGGTTGTATCTGTACCTTTGCAGGGCAGACTTCTTCAGAAAAAATATACACCTGAACAGGTACGGGAAGCTCTTTATGAAAATTACAGGGACGCAAAGCTTGTTGAAGTAATGCCGGCAGGCAGCGAATGCGTACCGGACGGTTTCCTGACTTCAAACGGCTTAAGCGGTACAAATAAAATGGAACTTTATGTTTTCGGGGATTCAGAACAAATGCTGCTTTGCTCAAGACTTGATAATCTCGGAAAAGGTGCGTCAGGTGCAGCAGTTCAGTGCCTGAACATTATGATGGGTATTGATGAAACTACTGGATTGATTTAAAAGGACAAAGCTATGATTAATAAAGTTGAATTTGAAGGATTTAAATATATTGACGGCGGTATCTGTGCCGCACAGGGTTTTAAGGCTAATGGAATACAGTGCGGACTGGCTCATGCCGGAGCAGAGGTTACACAGAAGAAAAATGACCTTGCTGTAATTATTGCTGACAAGGAGTGCAGTGCAGCTGCAGTTTATACTTCCAATAAGGTTAAGGGTGCTCCCATTGCGGTAACAAAGAAAAATATTGCCGACGGCAAAGCAAGAGGAGTTATTGTGAACTCTGTAAATGCCAATACATGTAATGCAGACGGCGTTGAAAAGGCACAGAAAATGTGTGAGCTTGCGGCTTCTCAGTCTGGTCTTGAACCCACTGATTTTATAGTTGCTTCAACCGGAGTTATCGGTCAGCCGCTTCCTATCGAACCGATTGAAAAGGGTATGCCAGAACTTTGCAAGGGCGTAAGCTATGAGGGCAACAGTGCGGCAGTTGAAGCTATTATGACGACGGATACAGTGCCTAAAGAAGTCGCCGTTGAATTTGAAATTAATAGTAAAAAATGTGTTATGGGCGGCATGCTTAAAGGAAGCGGTATGATTCACCCCAACATGGCTACAACCCTTTCCTTTATCACGACAGACGTTTCGATTTCTCCGGAATATTTACAGCGTGCCTTAAGCGACACGGTCAAAACAACCCTTAATATGGTAAGCGTTGACGGAGATCAGTCAACTAATGACATGTGCTGTGTACTGGCAAACGGTATGGCAGAGAATTCAGAAATAAACAGTGAAAGTGAAGATTTTGCAGTATTCCAGAATGCTCTTTATGTTGTTATGATGAACCTTGCAAGAATGATGGCACGGGACGGCGAAGGTGCTACAAAGCTTATTGAATGCGTATGTTCGGGAGCTGATGACTTCATAACAGCTAAAACTGTTGCAAAATCGGTTATTACTTCCAGTCTTTTCAAAGCAGCAATTTTCGGTGAGGACGCTAACTGGGGACGTATTTTATGTGCAGTAGGATATGCAGATGCTGAATTTGACATAAACAAGGTAGATGTAGATCTCGCATCAGATGCCGGAAAAATTGCGGTATGCAGAAACGGTGCAGGAGTTCCGTTCTCCGAAGAAGAAGCGAAAAAGATCCTTATGGAAGAAGAAATTAAAGTACTTATTAATATAGGCGACGGCGAAAGTTCAGCAGTTGCATGGGGCTGTGATCTGACTTACGATTATGTAAAAATCAACGGAGATTACAGAAGCTGATTTAAAATGGAGTTTTGAAAATGGATATATCAAATAATATAAGGGCAAAGGTTTTAATGGACGCTCTGCCCTATATACAAAATTATAATAATAAGGTTATTGTTGTAAAATACGGCGGAAACGCTATGACAAACGAAGATCTTAAACAGGCGGTAATGAGTGATATTGTTCTGCTTTCTCTTGTGGGCATTAAGGTTGTACTGGTTCATGGCGGCGGTCCGGAAATAAGCGATATGCTCAAAAAGCTGGGCATTGAAAGCAAGTTTATAAACGGTCTGAGATATACTGATAAGGAAACTATTGATATTGTAAAAATGGTTCTTGCCGGAAAGGTAAACAAGGATCTGGTAGCTCTTCTTGCAGAACATAAGGGAAATGCAATCGGTCTTTGCGGTATTGACGGAAAAATGCTTATTGCTGAAAGAGCTGAAGGTGAAAACGGCGAGGATTACGGATATGTTGGAAACATCAAAAAAGTAAATACCAAGCCGATTACTGATGCTCTGAACAACGGCTGTATTCCTGTAATAGCAACAGTCGCATGCGGTACAGACGGTCAGACATATAATGTAAACGCTGATACAGCTGCATCAAGAATTGCCGCAGAACTGGGTGCGGAAAATCTTATTCTTATGACCGATATTGCCGGACTTTTAAGAAACAAGGAAGACCCGAATACTCTTATTCCTTTTGTAAATGTAAGCGAAGTTCCGTTTATGAAGCGTCAGGGTATAATTTCAGGCGGAATGATTCCAAAAATTGACTGTTGTGTTGAAGCAGTAAGAAGAGGTGTAAAGAAAACTTCCATTATTGACGGAAGAGTCCCTCACTCTATTCTTATTGAAATTCTCTCAAGCGAGGGAATTGGTACACAATTTAAATAATATGGAAAAAATTATTCTCATATCCCCTGTAATTATCGGTATGATAATTATTATAGCAGGAATATTAATACATTTAAACCGCACAAGGTTCGGCATTCATACCATGGGAACTATTACAGGCATTGAAAAATCCATAAAAAAAGTTTCCAGAGTAGAAACGGTTACAATAGCACCGATTGTTAAATACACAGTAAACGGCAAAGAATATTCCGGAGTTTCATATAAATTTTTTCCCGAAGATGCTTTTCGGTTTCAAAAAGGAAAAGCTATAAAAATCCGTATCAGCAGGAAAAATCCCAGACACTTTGTTCCTGAAGAAGACGGTACAGCTGAGAAAATTCTGATAAGCTGCGGATTATTTATGATAATTGCAGTGATTGTTATGTATTTCAGATATTACTGATAATTTACGATAATTTTGTCATCAGAATGGAGATGGATATAAAAAGATGAATACAATTGAAAAATTTGACAGCAGCGTCATGCATACTTATGGTCGTTTCGGCGTAGTTTTTGATAAGGGTGAAAAAAGAACTGCAACTGATGAAAACGGTAAGGAGTATATTGACTTCGGAAGCGGAATCGGAGTTAACTGTCTGGGATTCTGCGATAATGACTGGGCTGACGCAGTATGCACCCAGGTAAGAACAATCCAGCATACATCAAATTATTACTATACAAAGGTTCAGGCAGACTTTGCTGAAAAGCTTTGCAAGACAACGGGATATTCAAAAATTTTCTTCGGAAATTCCGGAGCAGAATCAAATGAATGTGCTATAAAGCTTGCAAGGAAATACAGCTTTGACAAATACGGAAAAGGTCGTCATAATATAATTACACTTGTCAATTCCTTCCACGGAAGAACTCTTTGTACTCTTTCTGCAACCGGTCAGGATAGTTTTCATAATTACTTTTTCCCGTTTGCAGAAGGATTTATAAACGCCAAAGCTAACGATATTGATGATCTTAAAAGCAAACTTAACGGAACCATATGTGCGGTAATGCTTGAATTTGTTCAGGGAGAAGGCGGCGTTATAGCTCTTGATAAGGACTATGTAAAACAAGTGGCTGAGATATGCCGTGAAAACGATATTCTTCTGATTGCCGACGAAGTGCAGACAGGTGTTGGCAGAACCGGTAAATTTTTAGCGTCAGAACATTTCGGAGTAAAACCAAATGTGACAACTCTTGCAAAAGGTCTTGCCGGAGGAGTTCCGATAGGCGCTTGTCTTGCAGATGAAAAATGTGATGACGTACTCTCAAAGGGTACTCATGGTTCAACTTTCGGAGGCAATCCTATTGCATGTGCCGGCGGGAATGTTGTTATTGATAAGGTTAATTCAGACGGATTCCTTGAAGAGGTAACCGCAAAGGGCAAGTACATAAGGGATAATCTTGAAACTATCGACGAAGTTGCAGGCACAAGCGGTCTTGGAATGATGATCGGTATTTCTCTCAAAACAAAAAAAGCTTCTGATGTTGCTGCTGCAGCTTTGGAAAACGGACTGATGCTCCTTACTGCCAAGGAAAAGGTAAGACTTCTTCCTCCGCTTAATATTACCTATGACGAAATAGACAAAGGTCTTGAAATATTGAAAAATGTTTTAAACTCCAAATAATGAAAGGTATGGTGAATCAATATGAAACATTTACTTAAAATGCTGGATCTTAGCAAGGACGAAATTATTGACATCTTAAATTTAGCAGATCAGCTGAAATATGAACTCAAACATGGTATTCCACATCCGCATCTTAAAGGGAAATCTCTAGGAATGATTTTCCAGAAAGCATCCACAAGGACTCGTGTTTCCTTTGAAACAGGAATGTATCAGCTGGGCGGATATCCTTTGTTTCTTTCCGCTAACGAACTCCAGATAGGCAGAGGTGAACCTGTTCAGGATACTGCCCGTGTTCTTTCTCGCTATATTGACGGAATTATGATTCGTACATTCGACCAGAAAGAAGTTGAAGATCTGGCAGAATATGGCAATATTCCGATTATAAATGGTCTTACAGATTTTTCACATCCATGTCAGGTTCTGGCGGATCTTATGACAATCCGTGAATTCAAGGGAAGCTTTGACGGACTGAAAATGTGCTATATCGGTGACGGCAATAACATGGCAAATTCTCTTATTGTGGGAGGACTAAAAGTCGGTATGGAAGTTGCCGCTGCAACTCCGGAAAATTACCGTCCTGCAAAGGAAGTTATGGATTTTGCATCCGGATATGACTGCTTTACTATTACTGATGATCCTAAAAAAGCGGCTGAACATGCAGATATTCTGCTTACTGACGTATGGGCTTCAATGGGTCAGGAATCCGAAGCAAACGAACGTCGAATAGCGTTTAAAGGCTATCAGATAAATGATGATATCATGGCTCTTGCAAACAAGGACGCTCTTGTAATGCACTGTCTGCCGGCTCACCGTGAGGAAGAAATTACTGCTAAGGTTTTTGAAGAACATGCAAAGGAAATATTTGAAGAAGCAGAAAACCGCCTGCATGCTCAGAAAGCAGTAATGGTAAAACTTATGGGTTGATCTAAAACTATTTGCAGATATTTTTTAATAATTTTATAAGTAAAAGGGCTTAAAACGCCCTTTTATTTTTCTATATGAATTTAAAAAATAATTATACATATAATATAATTATTATGTATATTCGGGAGGAATAAAATGATATTCAGCTCTGATGACAACTTAAATCAAAAGCACTCTGACATCATCTGCGGTTCAGTGGCTGGATTTGCGGAACTTGCAAAAATTCCGGCGGA
Organism: Porcipelethomonas sp.; assembly: GCF_051893655.1. Lineage (NCBI taxonomy): Bacteria > Bacillati > Bacillota > Clostridia > Eubacteriales > Oscillospiraceae > Porcipelethomonas > Porcipelethomonas sp. The sequence continues at coordinate 46,889 of NZ_JBJFHN010000051.1, forward strand.
CAAGCTAAACTGTAATAATACCGTTTTTGTCATGGTAGATATAATAAACGGTTTTATCCGCACAGGAGCACTTCATGACAAAAAAATTGAAAGTATTATTCCTCCGGTATGCAATTTTCTTAACTACTGCAACAGAAATAAAATAACATCAATAGCATTTGCCGACAGTCACAGCGAGAACTCGTGCGAATTTTCCTCATTTCCTGAGCATTGTCTTACCGGAAGTGAAGAAAGCCAAATTGTAAAGGAACTTACTAAAATCGGCGGATTTCAGGTCATAGAAAAAAACTCAACAAACGGTTTTCATGCTCCGGGATTTAAAGAATTTCTGAAAGAAAATCCAGATAAAAGCAGCTATATAGTCTGCGGTGACTGTACCGATATATGCGTACTTAATTTCTGTCTTTGTCTTAAAACATATTTTAATGAAATTAATAAAGAATCAGAGATTATAGTACCCCTTAATATGACAGAAACATATCACAGCACAACTCACGACAAAAATTATATGAATATAGCATCACTTGAAATAATGAATATAAACGGAATTAAGCTTACAGGAGGAATTGAAATCAATGAATAACCGTAATCTTTCCATGCTTGTAGATTTTTATGAAATGACAATGGGCAACGGATATCTCCTTCACGGTCAGGGAGAAAAGACTGTTTATTTTGACATGTTTTTCAGACGTGTGCCGGACGGCGGCGGCTATGCAATCTTTGCCGGACTGGAACAGGTTATAGATTATATCAAAAATCTGAAATTTACAGATGAGGATATTGAATATCTTAAAAGCAAAAATATTTTCTCTGATCAATTTCTTGAATATCTTAAAAATTTCAGATTCATCTGTGATATTTATTCCGTTCCTGAGGGTACGCCGGTGTTCCCGGGAGAACCTCTTATAACAGTCAAAGGACCGGCTATACAGGCACAGCTTATTGAAACAATGGTACTTTTATCCATAAATCATCAAAGCTTAATTGCTACCAAAGCAAGCCGCATTGTCCGTGCGGCAGACGGCAGACCTGTTATGGAATTCGGTTCAAGACGTGCTCAGGGAAGCGATGGTGCAATACTTGGTGCAAGAGCTTCATATATAGGCGGCTGCTGCGGTACTGCCTGTACCATTGCTGACAGGGAATTTAATGTTCCTGCACTGGGTACTATGGCACACAGCTGGATTCAGCTTTTTCCTACAGAGCTTGAAGCATTTGAAGCTTATGCTGATGTTTATCCGGAAAACTGTGTATTTCTGGCAGATACCTACAATGTTCTTAAATCCGGAGTGCCGAACGCTATAAAAGTATTTGAAAAGCTTGCCGCTAAGGGTATACGTCCGGGCGGTATAAGAATTGACAGCGGCGATATTGCATACCTTTCCAAAAAGGCAAGAAAGATGCTGGATGAGGCAGGATTCCCGGACTGTAAAATTGTAGTTTCAAATTCAATGGACGAATATATAATAAGAGATCTGCTTATGCAGGGTGCAAAAATAGACAGCTTCGGAGTAGGCGAAAGACTGGTAACAAGTAAATCAGAACCGGTTTTCGGCGGGGTTTACAAGCTTACAGCTATAGAAGAAAACGGAGAAATTATTCCTAAAATAAAGCTTTCGGAAAATGCTTCAAAAATAACTAATCCTGGATTTAAAAAACCAGTAAGACTTTTCTGCAAAAAAACTGGTATGGCTCTGGCAGATGTGATTCTGATGCATGATGAAGAAATTGACGAAACAAAACCCTATGAAATTTTTGATCCGGAATTTACCTATAAAAGGAAAAAGCTTGAAGGATTTACCGCAAAAAATTTACAGGTACCAATTTTCATAAACGGAGAATGTGTATATTCTTTACCGTCCATTGAAGAAATAAGAGATTATTCCAAAGTACAGCTGTCTTATATCTGGGATGAGGTCAAGCGTTTTGAAAATCCTCATAAATATTATGTGGATCTTTCCGGAAAGCTATGGGATTTGAAGCAGAGACTTCTGAATGAAAGCTCAATGTAATCATATAAACCTTCCCGACCATCTTGATTAAGGAAATAGCCATTGATTAAGCGGTATTGTCTTAAATACTTTCAGTTATTTACACATAATTTTTCAGGAGACATAAAATGAAAGAAATCAATTTGCTTGAAGCACCTATAAGAAAAACCTTTTTTCATTATCTTGTTCCATCCGTTCTGGCAACTATGGTAACATCTATATATATACTTGCTGATACCATTATGATCGGAAACAAAATCGGTGCAGATGCACTTGCCGGACTTAATATAATTTTCCCACTTATAATGATATTTTTCGGTACAGGCAATCTTCTTGGCATTGGAGGATCTGTTCTCATGTCAGTTGCCTTCGGCAGAAATGATAAATCAGAAGGCAAAGCTTATTTTACCGGCTCAGTAACTGCCGGAGCAGTCCTTTCAGTTTTATATATTGCTATACTCAGCCTTTTTTTCCATCCCATAATGAATTTTTTGGGAAGCAGTGATATTACCTTTGAATATATTAAATCATATATGCTTCCTGTAATTCCCGGAATACCATTTTTTATTTTTTCATCAATGCTTCAGGCATTTGTAAGAAATGACCAGTCTCCCAAAATTGCCATGGCTGGTTCAGTATGCGGAGGAATTTTAAATATTATACTTGATATTATTTTCATGTATATTCTTGAATGGGGAATGTTCGGTGCTGCATTTGCGTCCATTATTGGTCTTATTTTCAATATGGGAGTTGTCTGCATTCACTTCTTTACCAAAAAGAATTCACTGAGTCTGTATTTTCGTGAATTAAATATTCAGATTTATAAAAAAATATTTATAACAGGATTTCCTGTTTTTATTACTGATATTGCATCCGGAGCGCTGATTTATATATTCAATATACGTTTGCTTAAATATTTTGGAGAAACCGGAGTTGCTATTTACGGAATCATCTCAAATACATCTATGACTGTTGTTTCAGTCATAAATGGCATATCACAGGCGGCTCAGCCAGTTATTGCAGTAAATCTGGGTGCACAGAAAATGAATCGTATAAATGCTGTATGCAGGCTTGGAGTAACAGTATCATTTATTACAGGATTGTTATTTACAATTATGGGAATGATTTTTCCGGAACAGATTTCCGGTATTTTCATAAATTTGTCTGAGGACATTGTTCCTGCTGCCGTAACGGCGGTAAGAGTATATTTTATAGCTTTTTGTATAATGGGAATAAATATTTTTATGCAAAATTATTTTCAGTCAACATTAAGGTCAGTAAAAGCACTTATGATTTGTCTTTTCAGGGGATTCATAATAAGCTCTGTACTTGTTTTTATTCTCCCTATTATAAATCCATCAGCAATATGGGCAGCTGTTCCGGCAGCAGAATTTATTACTTTACTTATATTTATTTTCCCCACAGTTATCAATAAATACAAAAACCGCTCTGCCTGACGGCAAGAGCGGTTTTTGATTGATAGGAGAAAATCTATTTTTGCTGCTGGTTCAGCTCATTAAAAACAGAAATATAATTTTGCCATTCCTCTGAAACTTCATTTTTATCTTCATTGGGGTGGATTTCAAGATAACTGTCAAGACTTACATACCCGTAGAATTTATAGAAGTTCAGCCAGCTATCCCATTTAGCTTTTTCAGAGTTGTATATTGACATATCATAATAGCCATAATATGTGTCATAATAATCCTCAAAAGATTCATATTCATCATAATACTTACAAGCCATCTCCTGCAGAAGTGTCAGTTCATTGTAAAGCTCCGGACTATATTCCATACCATATTTTTTTATAATATCATTTATATCTATATTATCACCGTATCTGAGATCTTCAATCAGAAGTTCTTTTGATACGATAAATTCATTTTCACTGAGCTTGCTATACAAGTTTTCTGCCTCATCAGTAAAATCTGATGGTATAATATAAATCTCTCCGTTGTATTTAACACAATAGCAGTCACTTTCTTCATAATAAGGTGCTCTCAGCATTTTCATTTTTATAATGCTGGCAAATTGTTCATAATTTAACATTCTTCCCTTTGACTGTTCCAGATATGTTGCACCAAAGGAAGCAGTTATAACGTCTGCTCCCCAGCACTTCAAAGCTTCAGGAGGATACATTACTGCCATTTCAGTTGAATAATCAAAATCAGATTTTAAAATATCAGGTACTGTCATATTATATTTTTTTATACATGCTATTGTATTTTTAAATGATTCCCTTACAGGATATTCACTGTTAATATAGCAATATATATTTTCTGTCAGCATCTGATCAGTTGTCATATTACTGTAATCTTCAGCATATGCCTTACAAAGTTCCTTTGCCTGAGAAAGTTTTATGCTGTATTCATTTGAAGTCACATTCAGCAAGCTGGAAATATAAACAGAATATAAAACACGTTTTTTATCATTATAGTATTCTTCATATCTGATTGAATTCATTAGATTTTTCTCAATAAATGCACTCATCTGCGGAGTAGAATCAAGAATAAACAGCTTGCTTATCTGTTCATAGGTAAGAGTGTATGTCCTTTTTATTTTTGAACCGTTTTTCAGATTGTAAATTATCTCAATCTCATACTGAGGATAGTCTTCCTTAGGAGTACCATCATCATAAGTTCCCGGATCGTAAGAGTCTGAATAATAATTATAACCGTCAAAGAATGAATACTGGAATTCACCACTGTAATATGTATCCAGAGCGTCCTCCTGAACTTCTATAACCTTTTTAATAATTTCTTCCTGATCATAAACTCTGTCAGATTTCTGATAATCATAATAATATAATCCATATCCTAAAACAACGCTACGGTCAAATCCCTGATAGTCCACATTCACACTTTTTACAGAGCTTGCAGAAGGAACCTTGCTCTCTGCTCCGAATCCGTTAGTTCCCACAGCAATAATGCAAACAACAAAAATGGAAACCATAGTAACAGCATAGCGGATCAGAGATTTATAAATTTTTTTAAAGCCTCTGTTTGTAATAACTTCAAAAATAAGATAAACAATAAGAGAGAATACAATAACAGGTACAATGGTTGTTATATCATATCTTGCAATAAGTGAAATAGCCATTAATATTGCAGTTATAACAAAATGGTAAAGCTGTTTATAAACATACGGCTTTGAAACGTCCTCAGCTTTTCTTTTCAGATATAAAAATAATGAAAGTAAAAAAACTGCCGCTGTAAACAACAGGAAAAATGCTGCCCATTTACCGTAAACTCCTGCCGAAATACATCCAAATGCGTCTGAATACACAAAAGCATCTGTATTTAAAAGATAGCACAGATAAATTACTGCACCAACCGGACTTGTATATCCCAGAACAGGCAGTATAGTATCAAACACCGAAACTCCATAAAGACGTGCAAAAAACATTGCCGCAACTACTGCAATTACTCCTGGTATCAATGCATTTATTATAAAAATATTCATGATACTTTCAAATAATGTACCGCAGCAGTTTAAAACGAATACTGTAAGAGTATATAAAAGAGTCATTATAAGCAGTAAGGCAAATTCACCCTGAAGTAACAGCCTTAAAAAATTTCTGTCATCAAGCAGCTCAGCCATATCATTTATACATACCCCGGAAGCTAACAAAATGCCAATAGAAAGGATGCATGCTATAATATATGGAACTAAATAAACTGCAAGTCCCGAAAAGAAATCACTCATAAATTTATATTTTCTTTTGATAGGCAGAGAGTAAATCATATCCACCTGTGATTTTTTATGAAGATAACTGAAATTATTGACAGCAATAATAATCCCACAGATTATTGATACTAAAAGACAGAATATAGAAATCAGCAGGAAAAATCCCTGACTTGTAAATTCACTGTCATCTGGTTCAAGTGCCACATCTGTTAAAATAACCGCCATCAGGGGCAGTCCCAGAAGCTGCAAAATACTGATTACAATAAGTATCTTTTTATTTTGTTTAAGACAAAGTTTAAAATTAGTCCAGAACATATTATTTGTTTTCTGTTTCAATGGCGTTGTAGTCATATCCCAGCACCTCCATTTCATAAATAAATATTTCTTCTAAAGAAAGCGGAATTATATCAAGTACAATTGGATTTTTAGGTTCAAGCTTTTTCTTTATTTCCTCAACCTCTCCCCTTGCAATAAGATGATAAACACTCTGACTTTTTTCGTAATGCAGAATTTCCACACCTGTTCCGGCAAGCTCTTCTTTAGAATAATACTGCGGCATTTCAGGATCAGCAGATTTAAATACCACCTGAATTTTATGTATGTTGCCCTTAACACTGTCAAGATCCCTTGAAAAAATTATCTTTCCCTGATGCAGAAGTGCTACACTTTCGCAAACTTCATTTATTTCTTTAAGATTATGTGAAGAAATAATTGTTGTAAGATTTCTGTCAATCATTGCATCCACAAGCATACGCTTTACAATAATTCTCATTGTAGGATCAAGACCGTCAAATGCTTCATCAAGAAGCAGATAGTCAGTCTGGCAGGCAAGAGCAGTAATAACGATTGCCTGACGCTTCATACCCTTTGAAAAAGCATTCAATTTTTTCTTTAACGGCAGATTAATTGTACTTCTCAGCTTTTCAAAAAGTTCCTCCGAAAATTTTGGATAAAAGCTTTTATAATAATTTTTAAGTTCCTCCAATGTAAAAGACGTAAATTGAATAGTTTCATCGTTTATAAAAAAAATTCTTTTTTTGACCTCTGGATTATCAAATACTGGCTCTCCGTCAATTAGTATTTCACCGCTTTCCTGTTTATAAATACCGGAAAGCAAGCGCAGTATTGTAGATTTTCCGGCACCGTTTGAACCAAGCAGTCCGAATGCCGTTCCCTTCGGCACAGTAAGATCTATACCGTCAAGGACTTTAAAATCATCAAATTTCTTGACAACTCCTTTTAATTCAATCATATTTCCACCCCGTCTATTCTCTTTTTCAGTTCTTCTTTGGTAATGCCGATTCTGACTGCTTCATTGACAGAATTATCAAAATCTTCTAAAATATAATCCTTAATGGATGAATCAGAAATTTTTGCAATAAAGCTTCCTCTTCCGGAAACAGAATATATAATCTTGTTTCTTTCAAGTTCCTGATATGCTTTTGCAACAGTATTCGGATTTACTCCGATTTCCTTCGCCAGACTTCTTACGCTGGGAAGCTGTTCATTTTCTTTCAATACACCTTTAATAATAAGTTCAATTGTCTTTTTATAAAGCTGTTCATAAATTGGCGTTCTGCTTTGAAGATCAAGGTCAAACATGTATACACCCCCGTTATAAAAAATAGTGTACCGTTCAAACTAATACAGTTAGTATACAACAATTTTTTAAATTTGTCAAGTATTTTCAAATTTTTGTAACATTTTAAAGCGTTTAATCGTATTTATTGCGAAGTACTTCAAAAATTAAAAGAAAGGAGAAAAAAGCAATGGAGAGAAACGAAATGGAATCTATATATGACAAATTTAAAAACACTGTTTTCCGAACAGCTTTTGCTTACTGCAAAAATTATGCTGAAGCCGAAGATGTAACTTCAGATGTTTTTGTAAAATGCTTTACATCTGAAAAAAAATTTGAAGATGATAATCATCTTAAAGCTTGGCTGATAAGAGTAACTATTAATCGCTGCAAGGATATATTTAAGTCATTCAGATTTAAAAATCTCGTTTCTCTTGATGATGCACAAAAGCTGACATATGAAGCTCCGGAAGAAAACGAAGTTTATAATGCAGTTATGTCACTCCCGAAAAAGTACAGAACGGTAATTCATCTGTTTTACTATGAACAGTATTCAACAAGAGAAATTGCGCAAATAACACAAAGATCCGATACTGCAGTCAGAACTCAGCTGTGCCGTGGACGTGATATACTCAAAAAAAAGTTAAGAAAGGAGTTTCAGATATGAAAATGGAAGATTACAAAAAAGTTATGGATAAAATACAAATTAAAGAAGAATGCCGAAAGGAGATAATTGACATGAGTATAGAAAAAAATAATTCAAAGCATAGATGGTCAAAGAAAAAGATTATTCCTGTTTTTGCCGTTGCTGTAATAGGCTGTACAGCAATGACTGCGGCTTTTGCCGATGATATAGTTTCTGTATTTTCAAAAGCAAATGCAAAACAGGAAATTACCGCTGAGGGAGCAGACGGAACACAACATAAAGTTGACAAAGCAGACCAGTTAAATTACAGCGAACTTGAAAATCATGCCCAGACTTTAAGCGAATCCTGTGAAACAGACGGTCTGAAAGTTAAGGCAGAAAGTGCATTTTGTGACGGAGAAAATTTAAGTGTTATTTTTACTGCTGAAAACACAAATCCGGATATAAAAAATAATTATCATATCTGGGCAAAAGGTGTTACCATTGAAATCGATGGAAAAACCTATCATGATTCCGGTATTAATAGCGAAATATGGATTGATATGATTTGCGATTATGATGGTGCTTCAACTTATACTGGAACTTTGCAATTCCCGATTCCTGAAGAAAGCCGCTTTACAGATTCTCAGGATATAAAAATTAATGTTGAACTTTATGAATCAGCAGAAGCATGGTCAAATGACGGAGTTTTATTTAAAGGCTCAGGTGAATTTATGATAAATACAGCTGCTGATACTTCATCAAACATAATAAATGATAACGTATATACGGATGAACGCAACAATATTGAAATTTGTCAGGTCAAATCAACTCCATATGCCTTGTCAGTAAAATACAAAATACCTGTTACAAGTTCTCTTGTAATGCAGGTATTTGATGAAAATGGTAATCAGCTTGAGCTTAATCTTGAAAATCAGGGTGAATATGACGGACATTACCAGACAATAAATTACAGTTCAACAGATTCAAAATCAATAACAGTTCAGTTTGTAGAGGAAAATACTGATGATCTCGAAGTAGTTTGCTCCTTTGATATACCTCTTGAATAATAAAAAAGTCCCCCTGAAAGGGGCTTTTTATATTACAGATTTGAAGATATTTTATAATTAAAATTGTAAACTAAGCCTACAACCATTCCATATTTATTTGCATAAATCTTTTCCTTTATGACTCTATAACGTTAAAATGGGATAAACAAAAATTATTTCACGTTCATTATTCCCAAACAGATTATTAAATAGGTTATGTATATGACTTTGTGGATTGTTATTGGAGCGGTAATTATATGTGCAATAGTAGTAATAGTCATTAATTAAACACAAAACCCATCTGGAGTTTCAGATGGGTTAAAAATAAAGCCGGCATTGATATAATTTTCCAGGACGTTGCCGTCCAAGTA
>NZ_JBJFHN010000052.1:0-15502 GCF_051893655.1 Porcipelethomonas sp.
CTGCTTGTAATAATCGGGATTGATTTTTCTCGCTTCCGAACGGGATTCTTTTTGCTGAGGTTTCTTTTCTTGGGCAAAATCCGAAAGTTTCGCAGTGCGGAAATAGGTGTTATGGTCATTTCTGTCACCCTCAGCAATACCGCCTTTACCGCCGTTTACAGCCATAAGCTGTACTTGATCACTGTCAAGTTTAATATCAACAGAAAACTTTGCCTGCGTACTCTGCATAATTTCAGCAAATTCAGGTTCGGAAACAGATTTGCCGACTTCCATTAGAGCGGTAAACGGCTTTTCGCTGCTGCTTGCAAGCTTCAGAATGTCATTGGCAGTTATATCATCAACTATTCTGAATCTGTTTTCGCCGAACTGTTCAAAAGAGAGAAGTCCCACTTTCTTTTCAGATTCAGGCTTTTCAATCTGCTTTTCAGCCTGTGATTTCATAAACGTCCTTGCAAACAAATCAATAAGTCCCGGATTTGCCGAATCAAGAAACAAATTCCGCTTTCGGAACTGCTGCGGAACATTTGCCAGCGTATCCCTTGAAAAATTTTTGACCTCCTGCGAAAGCCTGCCGTCCGATGTTCCATTCATTGCATTTGCCAGAACATAGGCAATTCTGTCATCAGAGAACTTTTCATGCACATCGCTGAGTGCTTGTTCGGAATTAAGTGACCAACGTGAAACATCGTAATTTTGCGAAATTGCCTGTAAAATTTCTTTTGCACACTCCTGATTTGCCTTTGCTGACTCTCTGAAAGCCTGAACAGCTGCATCATCGCAAGTGGAAAAGTCGATTTCTTTGAGAAACAGCGGAACATCAGGACGTTCTTCCTTTTTGCCGTTGTTGATGATACCGTCAATCATGCTGAGGTCATCTTCCATAGAAATTTCAGCGTTACGGAGATATTCAGCGGAATCAATCGCAATCGTTTCAATCGGCTTGTCAAAATCGAGAACTTCGCCTTTTAACATGAAGTTCGTACTTTCGATTTGTGCTTCTGTATGTGCAATGGTCTTGTCAACCGCAGGGTCGTTGATTTCGCTTAATTTCTGAGATTTTCCAAGTTTATTGATTTTTGATTCAATCGTTGAAATATTCGCCTTAACTGCTTCGATTTTCTTCCCAATTTTGTATTTTTCAGACATGGAATCGCTTTTTTCATACTGTTCAGACAGTTGTGACAGCTTATTCTTCTCAGCGTTTATATCAATGTTCAGAAGTCCTTTGGTGCTGTTACGCAAGCCATTCATCGCTTCGGTGAAAAGTTCTCTGCGGAGTGTCGGATTTGGAATCACAAACGATTTTATAAGGTTGCTGAAACTGCGGAGTTTTTGCGCTTTCAGCTGAGTAACGGCAATTCTATCATCAAGCTTAGAAACCTTATCCGTATTCTTTTTGATACTGTTTTCAAGCTTTGGAATCTGATTTTCATGAATCGACTTGATTTTATCCTCATTCGCCTTGACAATTTTCAGTGCTATTTTCGGAAGCTTACCGCTGTCGATCAACTCGTTCAGCATAGCGTTGGTTGCATCAAGCCTTGTGGCTTTTTCTTCAAGAACAGCAATTTTATTTTCGCTTCTGCTGATTTTATCCTGAACTTCCGCTTTGCGTTCCTGCAAATCATCAAGCCTGTCCATATGGCTGTCATAGCTTGCGTTGAAAATGGGGAGCAACGTTTCGCTCTTATGCTCATTTTCCTCAATTTCAGGCTGCTTCTTTACATTTTCGTTATCCTGCGTAGGCATTTACATCACCGCCAAATTTATATTGTTCATCTTGTTCGCTCCATTTCACTATTTCTAAAGAAAGTTTTTCCGTTAGTATGTTCATCTCTTATAACTTGTTTTTCATCCTTTTTCGGTTCATTCTTCAAAAGAATGTCACGTTCAAGAATTTCTTTTACATTCTCAGTGTCACTATGCCAGCAGTTGACATACGTCTGTGCAAGCATGATTTGAATGTCAGTCGGCTTGCTTTCAAGCTGTGCAACAGTTACTCCCAGAATTTCGGCAATTTCGGGGAGCAACAATCTTGCATAGTACTTACTGTCAGGTTCGGACAGAAAAAGCAGAATTTCTTCTGTATATGGCTTCATCGTTCGTTGACCATTCTTGCAAGTTCACTTTTATCCGTGCCAATTGCGAACTCGTATATGAGATTCAATTTTTCATTCTCTGAAAGCTTCATCAGGCTGTCGATTTCAATGCCCGTATTCTCCGCAATTTCATTCATGCCGAGGATAAGCGTACCTTTCCGCCACAGCCTTTCGATTTCCTCATACTGCTTGTGTGCCGAAAGTTCGTCGCTTGCTTCATATTCTTTAGTAGCATCGCAAATTTCCTCCTGCACTTCTTCGGGCATCTCACGGAGGTTATCCGTGAGAACACCGAGGATATTTGCAGCTTTTCTTAAAGTTTCAATATCCATGATTATTCCTTTCTTGTTGCCCAATTAAAGTAGGTCTTGCCGTTGAACGTATTTTCGGCTATTTTGGGAACAACAATCGTCTTTCTGCCGTTTTTAATGTAGCTTGTTTCCTTACCCGAAAGCAGGGATTTGACTTGTCCCTCAGAAAGTTCCACGCCGAAAACTTTAGTAAGATTCATACCGCACCTTGCGGAACAATACCAACCATACTTACCCTTGATGATAGGTTTGTTACATTTCGGACAGTTGCCGATACTTGCCTGATTTTCGCCGAAAGAAACCGAATTATCAACCGAACCGTATTTAGAAACCAGACCTGTCACAAAGTTATTTATCTCATTCATAAAGCTGTCAGCAGAGAGATTGCCACGTTCCACTTCAAGAAGCTTGTTTTCCCAATCTGCCGTAAGCTGTGCGGACTTGACCTCATCGGGCATCACCTTGATAAGATTTCTGCCCTTGCCGGTTGAAATGATTTTTTTACCGTCACGTTCAATGTATCCGTGCTTTACAAGGTTTTCAATGGTGTTCGCTCTTGTTGCAGGAGTACCGAGTCCCGTTTTCTCAGCATTTTCGTCAAAATCTTCTGCACCTGCGTGTTCCATAGCCGAAAGCAATGTATCTTCTGTATATGCCTTTGGCGGAATTGTGAAATGTTCGGATTTTGAAGCCTTTGCCGTAAAAGTCATGCTGTTCTCCAAATTAGGCAGGCTCTTTTCTTTAGATTTCTCAGCTTCACCGATTTTACTGTCTAAGGCTTTCCAGCCTGATTCAAGCACAGTTCTGCCTGTTGCAGTAAACTCTGTATTTTCACAAAGAAGTTTTACCTTGACAGAGCCGTACTTATATGCAGAAGCTGAAGCACAGAGCAGACGTAGTGCCACAAGCTTCAAAATATTCTGTTCACCTGTGGAAAGTAACGAAATATCACACTTCACACCGATTTCGGTTGGAATAATAGCGTGATGCCCTGTGACCTTGCTGTTATTGATAACCGCCTTCAGATTGGGATTTTCAACACGTCCGAACTCAAAATGTTCGCTGATTGAAGGAATAAGGGAATAGGCTATCTGTTCCATATCGTCAGATAAATATTGAGAATCCGTGCGGGGGTAGGTGACAAGCTTCTTCTCATAGAGTGACTGCATATAGTCAAGTGTCTGCTGTGCCGTGTAACCGAACTTCTTGTTTGCTTCACGCTGTAAAGAAGTCAGGTCAAAGAGTTTTGGAGCAGATACGCTCTTTACTTCTTTATTGATCTCAGTTACGGTTACAGTCTTGTTGTTGCAGGAAGAAACAAGATTATCCGCTTCTCTCTCATCATCAATCCTTGCACTGCTTGCCTTGAAGCCAATATCCAAATCAACCGTAAAATATTTCTGCTTGACAAAATTGGCAATCTCATCGTCACGCTTTACAATCATGGCAAGGGTAGGGGTCTGCACTCTGCCTGTGTTCAAGTGGGCATTATACCGCACGGAAAACAGTCTTGAACCGTTCATTCCGACCAACCAATCCGCTTTGGCACGACAGAAGCCTGCTTGATAGAGATTGTCGTATTCAGTGCTATTTTTTAGTTTATTGAAACCATTCCTGATTGCCGATTCTTCAAGGGAGGAAATCCACAGCCTTTTTACAGGCTTTTTGCATTTCACAAGGTTGTACACATATCGGAAAATACATTCGCCCTCACGGTCTGCATCCGTTGCACAGATTATCTCCGTCACATCGCTGTTTGTCATGAGTTCTTTCAGTGCCTTGAACTGGTCTTTGGAAGCTTCTGAAATCTTAAATTTCCACTCGTTCGGAATCATGGGAAGCTGTGCAAAACTCCACTTTGCAGCCCAATTCTCCGAATATTCATCGGGGAACTTTAATCCTACCAAATGACCAAAGCACCAGCTGACAATATAGCCGTTACCCTCCATATATCCGTTTTTCTTGAGTTTAGCACCGAGAACCTTGGCAAGTTCTCGGCTGACGGACGGCTTTTCGCCGATTACAAGAATACTCATACTGAATAATCTCCAATCTCATCGTTATCACGAAGTGCCTTGTTGTAACCCTTATCATAACCTCCGTGATAGAGAATTTTTCCTGCAATAAGAGCAGTTACTATTGCCGTTGCCACACCGAAAATCTTAAAAAACTTCTTAATGTAAACCATTCCTTTCAATTTAATACTCTACGGGATTTCCGTAGTTTATTTTTTTGATGCTCTGAATATTGTCAAAATTCAGACCATACCAGTTGTATGAACCGTAATTGCCTGAAACGGCAACGCATTCAGGCAAATAGCCGTCAGCGTAGATAAACTCCACAATACACTTGCCGTCACCACCGAACGGGTGATACACTCTGTCACCTTTGCTGTCGCAGATTTTTACGGTAAACTGCGTACCGTTTTCAAGCGTGATGAGAAATCTTTCACCGCAGTAGCCGAAGAAAGTACCCATAGCACAGCAGTAATCACCGTATTTATCACGCATAATGCCTGTATTGGTAACAGGGTCAGGAACTGCACCTTGAATTGCCGAAAAGGAAGGATCTCTTGTCAGACCGCTTGCTTTTTCATAAGCAAAACAGTTTGTCCAGCCGTCTATGTAATCAAATTCTTCGATAACTTCTACCGCTTCTGTCCTCTGAATTGTTGTTGCAAGAATATTTCCGTTTTCATCAGCAACTTCAAAGGTGTATTCTGAGTTTTCACGAAGTCCTGTTACATAGCAAAGCGTATTTGATTTGAACTCAAAATAGATATTGTCGATGTAATCATCGTAAGTATTCTGCAAGGCTGTAACCGTGTACTGCGTATTTTCATTGCCGTTCCATTCAAGCCTGATACAGGATACGGAAATGGTATCAGATGTCAGCGTGATTGAATCCGTTTTTTCGCTTGAAGCATCTGAAATAGGCAAAGTTTCTGCTTTTGTACTTGCTTTGTCCGGCTGTGGAATATTCGTTGTAGGTTCAGTTGTTATGATTTCTGTTGTTACAGGAATATCCATACTCTGTGTGTCACGGCTCAAATCGTAGTGTCCACTACCAATCAGCACAAAGAAACTTGTACCAATGGAAATCAATTTATTTGCCAGCATTGCTCTAATCGGCATAAGGTTCACCTCTGTTTATCTGCATGAGTGCCATAGTGAAAATGCCAATATTTCCGCCTATAAGAAGTCCTAATAGAAATTTATGCATTTTTGCTCTCCTTTGTTTTCCTTTTCATCATCTTTTGAAACTCCCTGTATTTACGGGTATATTCATAGGAATTCCTAAAAATATTCTGTGCAGCCGTGTATAAGTCAGGCTCAAATTTCTTTATAATTTCGAGTTCTTCGTTCACCTTTGCACTGTACGGACAGCCTACGCAGCCTGTGCGTTTCAGCCCATATTCCGTATAACACCGTGAATGCTGAACGCCATAAAAATCCTCATAGACTTTCTTGTCGCCGTCCGTGTACCAGAATACGGGACGATAGGAGTTACAGCCTTTTGACTTACTTTCGGAAAAGCACGTCTTATAGCTGGCGGAACGTATTCCTCCCTCCGCCTTGCGAACGCCGATCATTTCAAGATCTGCATCATGTTCCTTGATAA
The DNA here is from genome assembly GCF_051893655.1 of Porcipelethomonas sp. Lineage (NCBI taxonomy): Bacteria > Bacillati > Bacillota > Clostridia > Eubacteriales > Oscillospiraceae > Porcipelethomonas > Porcipelethomonas sp. The sequence goes on from NZ_JBJFHN010000052.1 coordinate 6,032, forward strand.
GCAGTTTTGCAGGCTTCTTTTTTGCGTACTCACAGCACTTATTTGAAATCTTAAAGTCAGGAGGATTTGCTACCATAAACTCCTTGAGCCATTTATTGCGATTTATAGAGAACCGACTCATCTGCACAACACCGTTTTCCGTAGAGTAGTAAGCGTTGCACCACCATTGGAGAGCAATTTTGCAGTTTGGATATTTTTCAAGAAGTTCAGGCAATGGCTTGTCCTCCCACTGGAAATTATGTAATTGCAGCCGCATAATCTGTTCGCTGATATATTTGGAGAGAAACGGCTGACCGTATTCCCGACAGCAAGTCGGAATCGGCTTGCAAGCCTTGATGTGTTCGATCTCGATGCCGTATTTCTTTTCGAGATAATCAAGATGTTCTTTTGTTGCACGGTATTCCAATCCCGTATCAATCCAGAAGTATTTGACTTTTCTTTCTTCATCAACATTATGAATGATATCGAGAACTATATCACTGTCACTTCCGCCGCTGATACTGCATAGCGGAGTATAAGAGCGTGAAAGTACGCTGACCGCCTTTGCATAACCATCAATTATGGCGAAATTTTTTGTATCGAGTGAAGTTTCAAAAGCCTTAGACATTTTTCAGACCTCCCAAGATATGGGCAATTACATCAACCGTCCACCCGTTGCCGATACATTTGTAACGCTGAGTGTTGCTGATTCCTGCCGTATAATCGTCGGGTAAAGTCTGCAAACGTTCAGCTTCAACAGGAGTAAGTTTGCGAACAATGTAATCACCATCGGGCAAATCAATCTTGTAAAGTCCTGTTTTAGCACCCATACCGCCGCCGTTTGCTGTCATGGTGACGGACTTGCCATGAACTGAATAAATTCGCTGTCCCTGACCGCCCTTGCCAATCTGACCAACACGGACAGGAACAGCAATTTTCTGTCTGCTTTCTTCCACCTTGTATATTAAAAAAAGATTTGAACCTGCCTGGTAGTAAGTTGCAGGAATGGTATGGGATTTGCCGTTTACTGTTGCAATAGGAATTGCCACCATAGTACGCTGTTTTCGTTCCATTGTGTTGTTAAAAGCTGCACCCTGATAACTTGCTGTCACGCAGTAGCTTTTGTCCTGCCAAGATACGCCGTTTTCGAGAATATCTTGAAGCATAATGCCTTTATCTACAGGTTGAGTGACATTCGGGATATTCGTCCAATAACAGCGCTTTCTGTTCTGTCCTGACACCAAAGAAGAATTAATGACGATCGGCTTGACATCAAGTGATTTTGAAATTTCGTCTTTGATATTCTGATGAATGGAGTAGTTATTCTCATAGAGAAAATATCTGCACTCCGATTCTTGTAAGGCTCTCACATATTCGTTGAAAAGTCGGAACCCCTCGCCGTCACAAGAAGTTTCTCTGCCTTGCTTTGCAATAGACCAATATGTACAAGGAGAACCGCCAATCAGGAGGTCATATCCTCTGAATTTTGTGAAATCGCCGTTAAATACATTGCCGTGATGATTGATTGCAGGGTAATTCTTACTGGAAATTATCACAGCGTACTTGTCAATTTCAAAAGCTTCATAGGCTTCCACGGGAATACCGGCTCTTTGCAGAGCCAACATTCCGCAGGATATTCCGTCAAACAGACTCAACACTCTCATGATTCTTCGCCCTCATCTGTTACGCTACCGTAGTCATCATCGTAATCTTCATCGAAGTCCTCAACCTTGACATTTTTCTTCTTGCCAAGCTTACCTGACTTGAGTACGAATACAGCACCGCCGACAACCGCCAATGCACCAACACCAACGAGAATCAGTGTATTGCTGTTCATAGGAGAATCCGTCTTTTTCTCTGTAGATTCCTCTGCATTTTCGGTTTCGGTAGTAGTTACTTCTGCACTGTCGGAATTATCAACCTTTATATTACCGTTAGCCGCAGCGTCCGCATACTTTTTAGCCTGTTCAGCAGGGTCTTTGTCTTCCTCGCTCTCATTTCCTGCATAGAGGAGCGAATACAAGTCAAAGTCATCAACTTTGTTTAAGAAAAACACATTGTCCTCATCACCCTCAGCGGAATAGTTGATAAGAATGTAGAACACGTCCCCGTCCTTTGTTGTCACAGCAATAAATTGCATTTCTTCGCTGTCATAGATGATTTTCTCATGCTTGATAAGTGTTGCATTGCCGTCAGTATCGTAATAATCATCAGCATAGTAGTCGTTTAACGAATCTTTATTTTCATCACCAGAATCATAATTTTGAATCTCATCAACCAGCTTCTGCATATCTTCTTCGTTAAGCTGAATATCGGTTTCTGACGAACTATCGGCAGCTTCCATATTTGCCACAGTTTCCGCTAATGTTGTTGTTTCAGTTTCCTCAGCAAATGCGGATACCGATGTACCCACGCTTGCAAGAGTTAAAGCCATTACTGAAAAAAATGCCGTAAGAGTTTTCTTAGCATTCCACATTTTTCTTATCCTCCATAAATATCTTTTGTTCATGAATCACAGAGCAGGAAGCCGTCAGCTTGGCAATTGCTTCCTGTGTGGTTATTCCGTTATCTTTTAAATATTGCTTGAAAGCTTCAAACTCCAAAGTTTCCTTTTTGGCTTTCAATTCATCAAGAAGCTTTGTATCTTCCCGAATCTTTTCTTCAAGCCTTGGAATTTTCTTGTTAAGAGCATCCAAAGCGGTTTCTTTTCGTGTCATGTCCATACTCCTTAGTACAATACCAGTCTTGGGTCTATATAGTCCCAGCCGTAGCCGTCCGTGTCAATCTCAATATGAAAGTTGACGTTCGTGTAGGTTGTTCTTGCAAACTTTTCTCCCTCTTTTATCTTGTCACCCTCAGAAAAGCCGCTTAGCAGTTCAGCGTTGGTAATCGTGACTTCGGTATCCCTGTCCGTACCGCCTGAACCGTCATACCAATACTCCACATTGTCCTTTCGTAAGGTGATTTTATTGTCATTTGTATCAACACTTTTGATTTCACAATCAAAAGGTGCATACAGAACTGCACCGTTTTCACAGTAATACTTGATGCCCTGATACAAACCGTTATTTGCAACATTCCATTTCCACATATCATAGCCAAATGCCTGTTTTACGCTGTAATTACGAATTGTATCGCCTGACAGCATATTATGAAGCGTCTGATGATTTCCGTAAAGCGTTTCCGAACCGCTTTCCTGACCTGCAAGAAGCTTGTAGTATTCCAATCTTTCGTCCTTATGGGATTGACTTTTCAGCTTATCTTCAATGACTTCATCAAAAGTTTTCTTTTGCTTTACGTTGTAATACAGATTGCACTCCGTTTTCCAGTAATATTTTTCATAATAACCGTACATACAGGCATCGTTGATGGAATCATTCCATATATGCGTATCATTAGGAGAAACCAAAAACCATGCATCATTTCCGTCCCATCCCCAGAACGAGCGGTCATACCTTGTTCCACCGTGCATAAAGAAAAATGTTCCTGTGGCATCGTCTATATAGTAGAAAGGTTCAGATGTGCCTGAATAATAACGATGGTCCATAATCATGAAACCCGTCAGAGCGTAATCATCGTTGGGATTTAGTACCCTATAATCAGAATTGATACAAACATACCCCTCACTGTCGAAATACTGACTCAGTTCAGAAGTATAGGCTATCGGTTTGAATCTGTACCTGTATGGTTGTCCGTCATAGATGTATGCCGCCTGTTCAGCACGGTAATATGTACCGCTTTCTGCACTTCCACCGCCCCAGTAGTTGTATGTGGAAAGTTCCTCCCAACGTGATTTGTTGTCATACCAGTAGACAAACTCATATTCATCGTTGAAGATTTCCACAAGCAAATCCTCTGTACTGCCGTCAAACTTCCAATATTTAATGTCACCATTGGAATCGGAATCAAAGTCATAGTAGTAGGCACACAGGAAAGACCACAGCTTATACACATCGAAATCGTAGACAGGGTCCCAATCGTATTCCAATGAACGTCCCCAATACCAATTGTCGGGCTTGTCTTTGAGGTTACGCTTGTTTGCTCCAAAATCGCTAAGTCCGTCTTTCCAATCATCTGAACTGCTAACTTTCAGTATTTTTTCGTTCATCTCATAGGCGAGTTTCGTGTAATACTTTTCCGCTTCGGACAGGTCATAATCCTGCGAAGCGTATGTACCGAGTACGAATCCTGAACTACCTAAAATGCCTGAAAAAATCATAAGAATGAAAGCAAGCACCAAAGCGATAATCAGAATAGGAGCAAGGCAAACAAGCAGAACCCGTCTTGCTTCTGCATTAAAGACGTTCTTAACGAATTTAAAAACTTCTTTGAAAGCATTTTTCAGCCTGTCGCCGAAAGATTGCCTTGTCTGTCTTTTCGGATTTTTTCTGCGTTTTACCTGTTCGCCCCTGCTTTTCAGCTTGTCCTCACGCTTTTGCAATCGCTGATAAGTAGTACCTTGCTTCTTTACAAGACGGTCTTTTTTCTTTTGATTCTGCTCTTTCAGGCGATATGGCTGCATTTTAGAAACCGCATTGTCCACGCCGTGATGCTTTGCAAATTCCACTACAGAGAGAAAATCGTTGTTTTCATCGACGTTGACTGCTTTCTGCCAACTACTTGCTGCAAGCCTTTTGCCTGTGTAGCTTGCAGGCTTCAACACGAGAGGTGCAGGACGTGACAAATCAGCTATTCTCCACTGTTTACGGAGTGTTTTTTTCTGAAAATTTTTTTCTTTTTTCAGTTTCTTTGATACGGTCTTGAATTTTTTGGATTCAATTTTGTACTGCTTTTTACGTTTTTTGTAAAGCTGCGTATTTACCTTGACGGCGAACTTATCTAAGGATTTCTTTTTCTTGAAACGCCTGAATATTTTCTTGCGTTCCTTGAATTTCTTCTTGATCGCTTTAAGTTCCTTGCGTGATTTCGCAAATTTCGGCTTGTACTGTTCGCCCTTGAAAAGTTTGTATTCCGCCTTTTTAACCTTATACCGTGCCTTTTCAAGCTTAAACTGTTTTTTTTGCTTGAAGTGTCTGCGAGTACCTGTAACAACGTCATTTGCGACTGTAAGAGAAGCGATAGTACCACGATGATAATCGTCAAGGGCTTCCTGTTGATACTTCTGTTTTAACTTATATCTGACATTTCGTTCTGCTGCCTGACTTGTTTTTATTACAGCAGTTTCCGCACCAAGAGCCGTACCCTCAGCTATATGAAGTGCAGTATGAGTAGTTTTATTAACAAGCTGTGCAGACCTCTTGAAAGTCTTTCCGACAAAAGTTTTCGGCTTTAAGCTATCAAGACTTTTTGTGATTGATGGTTTATCACCTGTAACTCTCGTTTTGAGATTCACAGCTCTGTGAATCAGACCGCGACCTGTATATCGGCTGCTTCGTTCACCTCGTCCCAGATATGCGGTAGTTCTGAATTTGCCATTCCTGTGCTGTTCTCGGACAAACTGAATCTGAAACTGTTTCTGCGATTTGCTGTATTTTCTGAGTTTCTTTTCAGCCTTTGCAAGCTGATGATGCGTTCTCTCTAAATTCGCCATAGAGATTCACCCTATTTCAATTGCTGTTCCAATGGTTTTGTGGTAAGCAGACCGTACATCACGGTATCGGTCGGGAAATTATCCGTAAACGGCAAGATGATTTTGTCATAGCGGATAAGACCTTCGCCGGGTCCGCTGTTTGTGACATACTCCATTTGCTGAGGACTGATATGCAGCTTTTCCGCAAGAATATCACGGTCGCCGGCAGCCTGATTGAGCATATACACGAAATCCGAGTTATCAAAGATGTTCTCAACTTCCTGAGATGCAAGCAAGTCCTTTACGTTTTGTGTAATGCCTGTCGGAACTCCGCCCCATTTTCTGAATCGCTTCCAGATTTCAGCGGAATATTTTGCCGTCTGTTCTTCCTTTAGCAAAAGATGAAATTCGTCAATGTAGTAGCGAGTAACCTTTCTTTCGGCTCTATTCAGAGTAACTCTGTTCCATACAGTATCCTGAACGATAAGCATACCAACCTTTTTCAGCTGATTGCTGAGTTCTTTGATGTCAAAGCAGATGATTCTGTTATTGAGGTCAATATTTGTCCTGTGATTGAAAAGGTTCTGCGAGCCGTTGACATACATTTCAAGGGAGTTTGTCACACGCAGTGCAATTTCGCCCTCATCTGCAAGAGCCTTATGCAAGTCTGAAAGAATCGGCATTTTCTCTCTTGACGGCTTATTCTTAAAGAAATCCATATAAATTCTGCGAACGCAGCGGTCGATAATCGAACGTTCTTCAGCAGTCAAACCATATTTGCCGCCAACGATAACTTCACAAAGAGAAATAATAAAGTCGGATTTAGTTGAAATCGGGTTATCGTCCATATTGCTCTCAAAGTTAATATCCATTGGATTGATGAACTGCTCAGAGTTGCTTGCAATTCTGATAAGCTGACCGTGCAGATGCTGAACCAGAGGAAAATATTCGCCCTCTGGGTCGCAGATGATAATGTCATCGGTTGTTTTTAGAAAGCTGTCGAGAATTTCACGCTTGACTGAGAATGACTTACCGCTTCCGGGAGTACCGAGAATAAGACCATTTGGATTCTTTAATCTGCTTCTGTTTGCCATAATCATGTTGCCTGAAACTGTGTTCAAACCGTAATATGTACCGCCGGTCTGAAAAAGTTCCTGTGTAGTAAATGGCACAAAAATTGCAATTCCCGATGTGTGCATCTCACGGGACACCTGAATCTTGTTCACACCAAGTGGCAGAGAAGAAGAAAGATAATCTTCTTGTAAATATTCACACGGCATAAGAGTGCAGTTGTTCTTCTGACAGATACGCTTTAAGAGTTCAAGCTGCAACCCTAAATCTTTCTTATTCCTTGCATAATTTCTGATCGTAATCGAAATATGGAATAATCTCTCGTTCTTGCTGTTGAGGTCATCGAGAAGCTTTTCCAAATCCGTGATATACATTTTGATTGCAGGAGGAAGAATGTCAGGGTCATAACCTGCCTTTGAAGCTTTCTTCTGTTCGTCAATCTTCATGGACTCTACAGCTGTCAGCTTTGTTTTTACAAATTTGAGTGCCGTAATTTGGTCAAGAGGTGTAATGTGAAGATTTACACAAAAAAGGTGCTGTAATTCGAGAAAATCGGAAAGAATAGTATCAGGCAGTTCGCCTGCAAGAATACTCATTCCGTTGATTGCACCATAAGCATTGTTGATTTCAAAATTCTGTTTGTTAAATTTCAAGCTTGACGGAGCGATAAAGTCCTTGGTATCCCAACCGGCTTTCAGCATTTCATTCCAGTTAAAAACGAACGGTTCGTTTTTGAAAGGATTCAAGCTGTAATAAAGAGTTTCAAGACGTTCCTTGCCACTTAACGCCTTTGCTTCCACTCCGAATCCCTTGAACATCTTGATGACTTCTGTCTGAATATTCAGAAGTTTTGGCTTTGCCTGTTTATATGAACCTGCTTCAATGGTGAAAGTCAGGAATTTTCTGCTTGATTGTCCGTTCTTTCCCGATAACAGTTTTGAAGTCAGCATATCGGAGTATTCGGCACGAATATCATTGAAATCGTCCTCCTGCGTAGGAATCTGAATTTCCTTGACAAGTCCGTCCTGACTTCTGTTCTGGTTTTCAAATGTCAGCTGAAATGTGATCGTGTTATCGAAAAAGTTAATCAAATCGCAGTATTTTGAGAAAATCCCATTCTGTTCCTCAAATTCAGCAAGCTGATAATTGGTATCAAAGAACTGAATTGTCTTTGAAAATCTATGTGCATCAATCTGGCAAACACCGTCCTTGAACATCTGCGTGTAACCAATTGTATTTTGAGTTGACGAAATATCGTTTTTATATTTCTTGATTTCATTCATACGGGCGAGAATTATCGCCTTGTCATTCTTGTCAATCTCAGAAATCGGCTTCTTGGTAGCTGCTTCCGCCCCCGACTTGTAATCTGTTTTCTTCTTGTTTTTCAAGCCTACTTGCTCCTTTCTATCTTGTTTAAAAGCTTTTTCAGCTTGTTATATTCAATCTGTCTTTCAATACATTCGTATAGGTTGACAGTTCTGTAGGTTCGTTTTCTTGGTCGCTTGAAATAGCGGAACATATTCTTGATAGTCTGCTCAAAGAAGATTCCGTTTTTCTTATAAAGTCCGCAGATAAGTGCAGGTGCAGCCACTACACCCATTGCAAAAATTGCTCCCGAAACACCGAGTGTATTTCGGGTCAGAAAGAAAAGCGGAATGCCGATAACTCCGCCGATTCCAAACGAAACCACCTGTCTTTTGGTTAATCCAAACATGAACTTTTGCTTGATATCGTTCAAGTCCTTTGGTACTTGTACATAATGTGCCATTTGTTTTCCTCCTCAAACTCAGTGTGCGCTAAACACAGATTTAGAGATAGCACCTGTACGCAATACTGTGAATATCAGTGCAACTGTGTATCCCAGAAGCATTGCCATTTGCAGGATAATGCCGTCCGCACTGCTGTTGAGCGAAACAATCGCATTGGAAAATAGCGTTTTGAAAATACCGAGTGCAATGATAATGAAAAATCCCTGAAATGACAGGGCAAGAAGCTGTTTTACCCAGTTTTTGCCGATGCCTGACCATTCGCCGCTGTCAAGCATTGTTGCCATAGGGATTGGTGCAACGCCTAAATACATAAATACCTCGATGATACGGGAAGCAAGGGCAATTACAATGGCGACCATCATAATCATCACTCCCAAGTGAACAATCAGAGAGATAAACCACACTGTTATCAGCTCTCCGAGTCCAAGACTATTCAGAGCCGATTTTTTGAGTGCCAAGTCGGCTGACAGGAAATCTCCTGAACCAAACAGCGTTGTAATACCATTTGCACAAGCATCCGTTCCGAACGAAAATAGGGCTGATGCAATGTAAAACACGTTTGATACCAAAATGACACCGCATAAGGCTTTGATGATCCATTTAATAAAGATAGAATCATCAAAGTCCTTAAAGTTATTTCCTCGTATCACGGTTTGTATCAGGTCATTCAGAAGAATAATTGTCAGAATAAATCCTCCGATTGGCACAACTACGTTATTACAGAGCGTTTCAATCGTTGTCCATATTGCTGTTCCTCCGCTTGAAGAACCTGAAAAACTTGCAGGATGACCTGTCAGAAAATTAGAGATAAGACCGCCGTCCTCTGTAGTCTTATTGAAAGTTTCAGTAAGTAAGTCTGAAATGCTGTCAAACTGCGATTTTATGCCGTCTTTGAATAGGTTTTCGCACCATTCCTGCAAGCTGTCGATTGCATCACTGATGACACCCATAATCTCACCGTCCTTTCTTTACAGTAACCCACATACCGCCCGCCACGTCACTGTAAGTAATTCGGGCGGATTATACCGCACCGTTCATCATATTCTGAAGAACAGGTACAAGTACGATTGCAAGAAGAATCAGTCCAAGACCAGACATAAGCTGTTTCATGCCTTGTGACTT